>JANLTL010000217.1:0-14816 GCA_031362905.1 Burkholderiales bacterium
TTGCCTACGCACTCTCTCATCCATCACCGGCCCAAGAGAACGGTAGCGCGATCTGATCTGCTCAACGACGGCGGCAATATGCATACCGCCTTTACAACACACTAAAATAAATTGGCCAAGTTATTTTCACGTGACGCCTAATAAGCCGCTGACCCGTGTCCACCACACCATGAAACCCATGCAGCCGCAGCTTGGTGGTATCCGCCAGATTGTCCGCCTCCACGCCCCAGAAAAAATCGGCGAAAGGCCATGAAGCGAGGGCACTTAACGGATTGGGCGTCAAGCCGTGCCGCTCGATGATGCGCGTCCACGCCGCATCTTTGTCCTTCATCCACTCCGCCAGTTTGAGCGGCCGCACTTCGCCCACCGGCAGCTCGAAATGGGCTGCGAGCCCTGGCCAGAGCCATTTCCAGCGGAATGCGCTGCCGTCGCTGACGTTGTATGCCTGGTTTTAGCGCGCGCATCGGTCGCCATCCAGACCATGGCGCGGGCGAGCAGGGTGGCATCGGTGACTTCCGTCAAGGCGTTGAATGAGGCATGCGTGCCGGGAAAGTCGAAGGGCAGGCCGTGCTCGGCGCACATCGCGGCCCAGACGCCGATGGCGCTGACCATGTTGCGTGGCCGCTCTGGCGCGAAGTCGTAAATGAAGTGCGGGCGGCTGGCTGACCACGACCAGGCTTTGCCTTGCTGGCGCGTGCGCCGCAGGTCTTCCTGATCGTAATAGAAGTTTGGCGGCATGTGCGGCAGCCAGCGCTTGGCTGGCGTTGAGTGGGTCGAGCAGGTCTGCGCAGATGTGGGAGTAGTGTGCGTGTGTGAAGGCGGTTGGCGCGCGGCGCGATACGCCGATGACTGCGAAGCCTTGCGCGAGCAATTCTTCAGTCAAGCGTTTGGCAGTTGCGCCCGTTGCGCCGGCGATGAGAGCGGTGCGGGAAGTGGAGCGAGCAGGAGCCATGGAGGGCGTGTGATGCGTAAGGAGGGGGTGAGTGCGAATGTGTCTCGCAAATCTGGCTCGCACTATATCGCCCGGCGCATGGCCAAGCAAAACGCGCACGGATTGTGCGGGACGACAGGAATCAGGAATGAACCGCCGCAGCTTCGTGACGCAATTGGCAGCTAGTGCTAAAGCCGCTGCCACAGCGCATAGAGCCATAAGGCGCTGCGATAAAATCATCTGCTCAGCGTGAGTGATATTGCGCAACAAGGAGTGCAGCAACCGTGACCATTGAAACAACCTCCCCCGCGCGCAAGCGCATCATGCTTGCCATCGTGGTGACAGTGCTGGTCGCGAGTGTGGCCAGTTGCATGGCCGGTCTTAGTGCGTTCTTTGATGAGAACCGCAACCCGGTGCAGCGCATCACTGCCGTAAAGACGTTGCCCGCCACCCGGCTTGAAGTCAAGGCGTCGGTGTTGACGATTGATCCCGTGCGCGGCTACATGAAGGTCGAGCTGGAGTTTGATCCGCGCGGTGACCTGGTTGAAAGCAATGGCCACGACATGGCGAAAGATGTCCATGTGTTGACCAACAATGCGCAGGGCCAGAGCGAGGTGATTCTCAAGAAGCACCATCAGGCGCACCCGGTTGAATTGACCTTGAGTCTGCTCGAAGGCGATGTCGCGATGTATCCGATTGACCATTACCTCGCGCTGCTGCAAGTGGAGGCCTTTATCGAACCTGGCGGTGATGCTGAAGTGCCGGTGCCGCTAGGCGTCAACTTCGTGTCGCGCAATCACGTGCTGCACGCCGAGGCGGTGCTGGGGCCCGGCAGTGAAGCACATGAAGTCAACCTGCAGATCAGACTGGCGCGCCCGCTGGCGATCCAGGGGTTTGCCTGGTTCATCAATGCTTTGATGGTGATGCTGGCACTGTCTTCAGCCATCGTTGCATACAACGTGTCGTATCGCGGCAAGAAGCTCGAACCGAATTTGCTGGTGTGGATGAGCGCGCTGCTGTTCGTGTTGCCAGGTATGCGCAACACGCTGCCCGGTGTGCCACCGCTCGGCGCGCTGACGGATTTCCTGGTGTTCTTCTGGGTTGAGGGCGTGGTCGCATTGTGCTTGTTCATCATGGTGCTGACGTGGTACCGGCGGGTGCCTGATAACGACGCGCCGGCAGTAGCGCCGTCATCCTCAATCGATGGAAGCCATTGATGGGAGCCATTCTTCAAGGTGATGCCGCCAGCAACCTTGTGCTGTGCGGCTCTCCGGGAGGTGCTCTGGGCGATTTTGGATGTGCCGTCTTGTTTTCGCGTGCCGCCGCCGTAGTCGCGGCTACCCTGGCATGACGAGGGTAAGACACCCTTGCTGACAACGCTGTTTGCCGAATCCGGCGCGCTAGCCGAGGCGATCCCCGGCTTCAAGTTTCGCAGCGGCCAACTCGAGATGGCCGAGGCGGTGCAGGCCGCCATCGAATCCGAAGGCGTGGCTGTGCTCGAAGCCGGCACCGGCACCGGCAAGACCGTCGCCTATCTGGTGCCTGCGCTGCTGGCCGGCGGCAAGGTGATCCTCTCGACCGGCACCAAGAATTTGCAGGATCAACTGTTTCACCGCGACATTCCCGCTGTGCGGCGCGCGCTCAAGGTGCCGGTGACGGTGGCGCTGTTGAAAGGCCGCGCCAACTATGTGTGCCACCACCATCTGGAGCGTGCACAGTCTGAAGCGCGCCTGAGTTCGCGCGAAGACGTGAAGTATTTGCGCATCATCGCGAAGGGCGTGGGCGCGACCGCGTCAGGTGACCGCGCCGAATTCAAGGGTGTGCCGGAAAATGCGAGCGTATGGCAGCACGTTACCTCGACCCGCGAGAATTGCTTGGGTCAGGACTGCGCGCATTACAAGGAATGCTACGTGATGGCGGCGCGACGCGATGCGCAACAGGCAGATGTGGTGGTGGTCAATCACCACTTGTTTTTCGCCGACATCATGTTGAAGGACGAAGGGGCCGCCGAACTGCTGCCCGCGTGCAACACGGTGATCCTGGACGAAGCGCATCAACTGCCGGAGACCGCGCGCATGTTCTTCGGCAAAAGCGTTGCTGCCGCGCAGCTGATGGAGCTGGCCCGCGACAGCCTGCTGGCGGGCCTCGCACACGCACGTGAAGCGCACGACTGGGCCACACTGGCGCGCACGTTGGAGACGGCAGTGCGCGACGCGCGCCTGGTGTTGCCCGAGTTCTCGATGCGCGTCGCACACGCGCAACTCAAGAAGCGCGAGGAATTGGAGCGCGCATTGCGTGTGGTGCTTGCCAAGCTGCTCGAGTTGCGCCGCGCGCTCGAAACCCAGGCCGAACGCCACGAAGAAATCGAAGCCATGATGGCGCGCTGCGATGAACTGGAGCGTGGCATCGAAGCCTGGCTGGGGGATTGGCAATCCGCCAACTCGGCGCAGACGCAGGCAGCGGAACAGTGCACGGGCCGGCGGGACGCACGCGACGGCGGCAGCGAACCGGCCGCTACGAAAAAGAGCGCATCTCAACCACGCGCAACCTCATCACACCCACCCGACGATGAACAAGCTGCGCTTGCCGCCGACCCACCGGTACGCTGGGTCGAGAGCTTCGGCGCCACCTTTCATCTGCATCTGACGCCGATGTCGATTGCCCCGCTGTTTCGCGCCCAGGTGCAGAACCAGGCGCGCGCCTGGATCTTCACTTCGGCCACACTGGCCGTGAAGAACGATTTTTCACACTATCTCGCCGAGTTGGGGTTGGATGCCATTGATACTACGGTGGCCAAATCCTGGCCGAGCCCGTTCAATTTTCCGGAACAGGCGCTGCTTTATGTGCCGCAGGACATGCCGGATGCAAACGCGCCGGAATTCACGGCTGCCGTAGTGGAGCGCGCGCTGCCACTGATCGAGGCCGCCAGCCGACCCGGCGTGGGTGGCACCTTCATGCTGTTCACCACGTTGCGCGCAATGCGCAGTGCGCATGAGCTGCTTACCGATCAACTCAAGCGGCGCGGGCTGGAACTGCCCATCCTGCTGCAGGGCGAAGGCTCGCGCACCGAGCTGCTCGACCGTTTTCGCTCCCTCGGCAACGCCGTGCTGGTGGCAAGCCAGTCGTTTTGGGAGGGAGTCGACGTGAAAGGTGATGCGCTCAAGCTGGTGGTGATCGACAAACTGCCGTTTGCCCCGCCCGATGACCCGGTGCTCTCCGCGCGCATTGATGCCCTGAAGGCGCGGGGTGGCAACCCGTTCATGGAGTTTCAATTGCCGCATGCCGCCATCGTGCTCAAGCAGGGCGCGGGGCGCCTGATTCGTGACGAGAACGATCGTGGCGTGCTCATGATTGGCGATACGCGCTTGGTCGACAAACACTACGGCAAGCGCATCTGGCAGGCATTGCCACCCATGAAGCGCACGCGCGATGCGGTCGAGGCCGCCGCCTTCCTATGACAATGCAATAAGCTTGACGGCTTGGGCCAATCATTGATCATTCCAAAAAACATGACGGCCTCGCAAGAGGCATGTTTTTTGTCATGATTCACGCAACTCTCCATAACACTCACATCATGAACATACTCATCACTGGCGGCGGTGGATTTCTCGGACAAAAGGTCGCGCGCGCTCTGTTGGCACGCAAGGAGATCAACGAGATCGTGCTGCTCGATATTGCCGAGCCCACTGCGGGCGTCAAGGACGCGCGCGTGCGCTTCGTCAAAGGCGAGGTGAGCGACACGCAAGCCCTTGGCAAGCTCATCGCGCGTTCCGATGCGAAGGACGGGGCGGGCGGTGCGGACGGCATTTTTCATTTTGCAGCAGTGGTAAGCGGCCAGGCCGAAGCCGATTTCGCGCTCGGCATGGCGGTCAACCTCGACGGCACCCGTAACCTGCTCGAAGCCTGCCGTGCCCTGCATGCCAACGCCGGCAAGTCTCCCAAGGTGTTGTATGCGAGCTCGATTGCGGTGTTCGGCACACCTTTGCCCGACGTGATTACAGATAGCACGACACCGACGCCACAGGCGTCGTACGGTGTACAAAAATTGATCGGCGAGTGGCTGATTGCCGACTATCATCGCAAGGGCTACATCGATGGTCGCGCGGTGCGTATTCCCACAGTGTCGGTGCGCCCCGGCAAAGCAAATGCGGCCGCATCGTCATTTGCCAGTGCGGTAGTGCGTGAGCCGCTCAACGGCATCGACTATGCCTGTCCGGTGCCGCCCGAGACCCTGATGTGGATGTGCGGGCCACGCGACGTGGTGGCCAATCTGGTGCGCGCGTTCGACCTGCCGTCTGAAACGTGGGGGGTTTTGCGTGCGGTCAGTCTGCCGGGCATCGTGGTGAGCGTCACTGAAATGGTGGCGTCGCTGGGCAAGCTCGGTGGCACGGCGGCGGCACAGCGCGTGAAGTTTGTGACCGACGAGCGCATCGCTGCCATCGTCAAGACCTGGGCGGCACGACTTGAAACGCACCGTGCCTTGTCAATGGGCTTTACCGCCAGCCGCTCGATGGATCAGATCGTCTCCGAATACATTGCAGACGAAGGCATCAGGATTTGATGCTTGCCGGGTGACGCTTACCAGAGCTTCCACCACGGGTCTTTGGTCAAAGCGCCGTCGTTTTTGACAATTTGGCTGTTCGGGAAGTTTTTGTCGAGCACGCGCTTGGCGTCGTCACGGAGGTCGCTCAGGCCCATGCTGTCGTACGCCTTGAACATGATGTAGAGCGCTTCTTCCTGTGCCGGTGTGTTGGGGTAGCTCGTGATGGCGAACTGGGCGCGATTGGCTGCGGCCAGCAGGGCGCCTCGCCGCACGTAGTAGCGGGCGACGTGAAGCTCGTATTGCGCCAGTGAATTGACCAAATAGCGCATGCGCAGGCGTGCATCGTCAGCGTATTTGCTATCGGGGTAGCGCGCCGCCAATTGCTTGAAGGAATCGAACGCATCACGGGCCGCGCGGTTGTCGCGCTCAGTGGGGTCCTGCCGCGAGAACCTGGCCATGATGCCGAGATCTTCGTTGAAGTTGATGAGACCCTTGAGGTACAGCACGTAGTCGATGTGCGAATGATTGGGGTAGAGCTTTGCAAAACGGTCGCAGGCCGCGAGCGCAGAAGCCAGATCACTGCTTTTCCAGTAGGAATAGGCAATGTCGATTTGCGCTTGCTGCGCATAGCGGCCAAATGGGTACTTGGCCTCCAGGGTTTCAAGCAATTTGATTGCTCTTTCCCAGGCGCCGCCGCGCATTTCCTCGCGGGCTTCGGCATAGATTTTCTGGGCAGACCAGCCAACCGTCTCGTCGTACTTGGTGGTTGGCGTGCCGCAAGCAGCGAGAAATACCGGCACAAAAACCAGAGCGCAAAAGCGCACACACCAACGTACGATCAGGGGCACAAACGGGCGCAAGGCCGGAGCGGCGTAACACAACAGTAAGGTACGATTGGACATCATGGGCGCAGCCGCAAATATCAGGGATTTATCGAGCCGGAACTCGGGGGCAAATTATAGCGCTGCAGAGGACGATGGCGGTGATGTTGAGCACTTGGCGGATGACACGACGGTCGCCTCGCCCGCGCCGCCGCTGATAACAATCGTTGCACCGGAAAATCCGCAGAGCACCCGCATAGACCTGGTCATTGCGCGGCTGGTTCCCCAATTTTCCCGTGCCCGCCTGCAGTCCTGGCTCGACCAGGGGCGCATCAGCATTGACGGGGCTAGTGCCGGTGCGCGCACGCGCTTGCGGGGTGGCGAGGTGATCTCCATTGCACCTGCTGCGGACGACGGGGAGCTGGCCTATGCACCGGAGCCGCTGCCGCTCGCCATCGTGTTTGAGGACGCCGACGTCATGGTGATCAATAAACCGCCCGGCTTCGTGGTGCACCCGGCGGCAGGCAACTGGAGCGGCACCTTGTTGAACGGCCTGCTGCACTATGCGCCGCAGCTTGCGCAGGTGCCGCGTGCGGGCATCGTGCACCGGCTTGACAAAGATACCAGTGGCCTGATGGTGGTGGCCAAGACGCTGGAGGCACAAACGGCGCTGGTGCGGCAGTTGCAGGCGCGCACGGTGCGGCGTGAATATCTGGCAGTCGCAGCGGGGCGCATTGAGCAACGCGGCAGTGTCGACGCGGCGATTGGCCGCCATCCGACCCAGCGTACCCTGATGGCCGTGCTCGCTGGAGAGGCGCCAGGCGCGAAGCATGCCGTCACCCACTATGCGCCACTCGCCTGCTACGCGCGCAATGCCACGCTGTTGCAATGTCGACTCGAAACGGGCCGTACCCACCAAATTCGCGTCCATCTGAGGCATATCGGCCATGCCCTGGTCGGTGATCAGGTATACGGTATGCCGCCGGCGCGTAACTGGTTCGCGCGTCAGGCACTACATGCACAAACACTGGCGTTCAGGCATCCGCGCAGCGGAAAGTTGTCGACGCACGAAGTGGCGCCGCCGCTGGACCTGGCGAATTTCATAAGCGAGTTGGCGAGCGAATGACACGCTCTGTTGCCGAACCAGTGCAGGGCGGGGGTGCCGCGGGGGTGCCGGACCTGCCCTCCGGCTGGATCACGCCCGTTTGGCCGGCGTCGTTTTCGGCTGGCCGGGTGCACGCGATCATGACGACCCGCACCGGGGGCGTGAGCGCGGCACCGTTTGATGGATCCAACCTCGGCATGCGCTGTGGCGATGACCCGGTAGCGGTTGCGCGCAACCGGCGTGCGCTGCGTTTGCTGCTGCCGGCAGAGCCGTCGTGGCTCAGGCAAGTGCATGGCGCGCAGGTAGTAGAGGCTCGTTCAGACAGGGTTCTTGCTGAAGAACCTGCAACAGAGCCCGAAGCCGATGCGAGCGTCACGCACACGCCGGGTGCCGTCTGCGCGGTGCTGGTCGCTGATTGCATGCCGGTGCTGTTGGCTGATCGCGCGGGCACCGTCGTTGCGGCTGCGCATGCCGGGTGGCGCGGTTTGAGCTGCGGCGTGCTCGAAGCGACCGTGCGCGCCATGGGTGCTGCGCCGCAAGACATCATGGCGTGGCTTGGACCGGCGATTGGGCCGGCGCAATTCGAAGTAGGCACCGATGTGCTCGATGCGTTCACGCGCGATGACGCCGGTGCCGTGCAGGCCTTTCAACCGTATCCCGGCCGGTCCGGAAAGTATCTTTGCGATCTCGGCTTCCTGGCGTGCCGACGCCTGCGCGCGCTTGGCATTACAGCGATTGGCGGTGGCGGCTACTGCACCGTGAGCGACCCGCGCTTCTATTCCTATCGCCGCGATAAAGTCACCGGGCGCATGGGGGCATTCATCTGGATTGATCCGCCGGGTTGAGGTGTAGAGAGAAGCGTGTGCGAGGGCGCGCGGCCCGTGGCTTGCGCGGCGGCAAAAATGCCGGCCATGCTTCGAGCGCGTTGGTCATGCCATGCATGATCCGCAGCGTACCGTGGATCAGTCACCACAATCCGGCAAGCAGGGTGATGGGCAAACGTCGTGAGGCAAGCTTGAGCCGCACTTCATGGGCCATGGGCGCGGGCACCAGAATTGCGCCCATGCGGTGGCCTACGCAGTCCCCGCAATCACGCATCCGCTTCAAATGCCTTAACGTAGATAGCTGGGTATTCCACTCCGTGAGCCAGCCATGATCAAGTACGCATTCCTGATGTTGTTTGCCGCGAGCCATGCCTTCGCGCAAGCTCCCAAACCTGCGGCCAGCGCCCCTGCTGCCGCCACACCCGCGCCCGCTGCGGCGGCGCCAGTGAGCGCCGCACTCGCCAAGGCCACCTTCGCAGGCGGATGTTTCTGGTGCATGGAGGCGCCGTTCGACAAACTTGACGGCGTCATCTCGACGACTTCGGGCTATATCGGCGGCAGGACCAAGTCGCCAACCTACGAGCAGATTTCGACCGGCACCACCGGGCACACCGAAGCGGTGCAGGTGGCCTATGACCCGAAAAAAGTGAGTTACCAGAAATTGCTCGAGGTGTTCTGGAAAAACATCGATCCGGTCGCCAAAGACCGGCAGTTTTGCGATGGCGGAACCCAATATCGCAGCGGCGTATTCTGGCACGACGACGAGCAGAAAAAACTGGCGGACGAATCGAAGGCGCTACTCGACAAGGGGCAGGCATTTGGCAGCGCCAAACCGGTCGGTTTCAAGGGTGGCGTGGTGA
Organism: Burkholderiales bacterium; assembly: GCA_031362905.1. GTDB lineage: Bacteria > Pseudomonadota > Gammaproteobacteria > Burkholderiales > JAEUOS01 > CANJDH01. The sequence continues at coordinate 9,085 of JANLTL010000217.1, forward strand.
CCGAGATCACCAAGGCGGGCGAATTCTGGCCGGCCGAGGAGTATCACCAGGACTACTACCTGAAAAATCCGGTGCGCTACTCCTACTACCGCACCGGATGTGGCCGTGATGCGCGCTTGAAGGATCTTTGGGGCGCCGCCAAGTAGCCAGTTGCGCGAGTCGAGCGCGATACCGTCGCCTTCAGGCGCTTATTTCCCTTTCGCGCGTGCGCGCAAGGCGCGGCGCAGGTGGCCATGCAGTACCTCGGCCGCTGGCCGCAAGGTGGCCCCATGGCGGGCAATCAAACCAAGCGTACGCTGGACCGCCGGCGCACGCAGCGTCAATGCTGCGAGCGTTGCGTGGCCCGAAGGTACCGCCATGCGCGGCACAACCGCCACCCCCAAGCCGGCTTCCACCATGCCCAGCAGTGTGGAGATATGGCTCACCTCCACGGCAATCGCCGGGCGGACGCCGGTTTTCGCCAGCGCGTCGTCGATCAGCTGGCGATTGCCGCTGCTGCGTGCCACTGCAATCATGCGCTCTCCCGCCAGTTCGGCCCACGTCACTACTTTGCGACGGGCCAGGGCATGATCCTTGCGCAAGGCGAGCACGAACGCCTCGACGTGGATCTGCTCAAAGTCGATCTCCGGTACCCGCGTGCGCATGAAGCTGATGCCGAAGTCGGCGTCGCCTGCGACCACGCTGGCCAGCACCTGATTGGCGGGTTCGTCGATGACGCGCAAGCGGATGCCGGGATACTCGTTGCGAAACGTTTGCATCACCGCCGGCAGGAAATAGGCAGCAGCCGATGACACGCATGCCATCGTCACCAGCCCGGTGCGCGTAGCGGCGATATCCGAGACACTGAGCATCGCGCTTTCCAGGTCGTCCAGGGCGGCGCGGGCCCGCTCCAGGAATCCCCGCCCAAGGCTGGTCAGCCGGATTTCTCGTGTGGTGCGGTCAAACAGCCTGGCCCCCAGGGCAGTTTCAAGGCTGTCGATGCGCCGGCTCAATGCCGGCGGCGAAAGGTGAATCTGCTGTGCGGCCGCGCGAAAGCTGCCGCGCTCTGCCGCCGCCACAAAGGCCTGCAACTGCTGCAAATCAAAATTGATGCGTAGCATGCACCAATACTATCAAATAATGCACTTTATTAATTTATCAACTAGCCGCATCATGGCGCTGTTACTTCACGACCCACCACAGGAGCGGCAGATGAGCACAGGTCTTGGCATTCTGGTCGGCGCAAGGCGCCGGCACATCGCGATACTCGCACCGGCCTTCTGCGCTCTGCTTGCCGCATCTGCGGGAACCGCGGTGCAGGCGCAAGCCTACCCGATCAAAAATGTCACGATCGTGGTACCCACCGCAGCCGGCGGTGCCAACGATGCGATGGCGCGCATCATCGCCCAGGGGCTGGGGGCAAAACTGGGCAAGCCGGTGATTGTGGACAACAAGCCAGGCGGCAATGGCGCGATCGCGAGTGAGGCCGTGGCGCGCGCCACGGCCGATGGCCACACCATCCTGTTTGGCTATATCGCGACTCACGGCATCAACCCGGCACTGCAAAAACTGAAATACGATCCGGTGGCCGATTTCGAGCCGATTGGCATGGTGGCCATTTCACCGACACTGCTGGTGGTCAACGCTGCGGTGCCCGCCAAAAATGCGAAGGAATTGGTGCAACTTCTCAAAGCCAGGCCCGGCTCGCTCAGCTATGCCTCTGCCGGAAATGGCACCGGGCCGCATATTGCGGGCGAAATGTTCAAGCTGGCAACCGGCGTCGATATGCTCCATGTGCCCTACAAGGGCTCTTCGCCAGGCATCGTCGATACGATTGGTGGTGTCACCCAGGTCATGTTTCCGAGTCTCTTCACGGCCTATCCACAAGTCAAGGGCGGCAAGCTCAAACCACTTGGCCTGGCCGGCGAGAAGCGTTCGTTGGTGCTCAAAGACGTGCCGACCTTGGCCGAGCAGGGCATCGCCAACGTCAGCATGACCCAGTGGTATGCCCTGTTTGCGCCGGCCAAAACCCCGAAAGCAGTGATCGATCGCCTGAACAAGGAGGTCAACAGCATCCTCACCGACAAGTCGGCCCAGCAAAAAATTTCCGATCAGGGGGCAGAAGTGGAAACCGGGACCCCCGATCAGCTCAAAGCGCTGGTCGTCAAGGAAGTGGCACGCTGGAAGGCCGTTGTCACTGCTGCGAAAATAAGCGCGGACTGACCCTTGGAGGATCGCATCGAATGACTGTCAACCTGGCCGACTGGATTGGCCGCACCGAAACGATCGATGACACCGCCACGCCGACGCCGGTGGCTGCCTTGTCCGCCACGCTCGATTGGCCGTCGCAGCGTCCGGCTGCCGGCACCCCCCTACCGTATCTGTGGCATTGGCTGTATTTCCTGCCTCTGGCCCCGCAAGCCGAAATCGGCCCGGATGGACACCCCAGACGGGGCGGCTTCCTGCCACCAGTGCCGCTGCCGCGCCGCATGTGGGCCGGTAGTGACTTTGCGTTTCACCAGCGACTGCTGGTCGGCGACACCTTGACGCGCACCTCCACAATCGTCGACGTCAAGGAAAAGAGCGGGCGCACCGGCACTCTGATTTTCGTCAAGGTGCGGCATGAAATCCGGCGCAACGGCGGTACCGATGTGGCGCTCACCGAGCACCACAACATTGTCTACCGGGATGCACCACAGCCAGGCGATGTCGCACCACCCCCCACTCAGGCGCCAGCCGGGGCTGCCTGGAGTCGCTCGATCAAGGCTGATGACGTGCTGCTGTTTCGCTACTCGGCGCTCACCTTCAATGGCCATCGCATCCATTACGACCGCAAGTACGTCACCGAAGTCGAAGGCTATCCGGGTCTGATCGTGCATGGTCCGCTGATCGCCACGCTGCTGATGGATCTGTTGCGGCGCCAGGCGCCCGAGGCGCAAGTGAAGAAATTCGAATTCAAGGCGATTCGACCCACGTTCGACATCCACCCGTTCTCGGTGCATGGCCAACCGGCGATCGACGGCAACACCGTGCATCTGTGGGGCCGCGATCATGAAGGCTGGCACACCATGGATGCCACCGCCACATTGGCATAGCGACAGCATGAGACCACTTGCAGGCATCACCGTCGTTACCCTGGAACACGCGATTGCGGCGCCATTCGCGACCCGCCAACTGGCTGATCTGGGGGCGCGCGTCATCAAGGTAGAGCGTCCGGGTGTGGGTGACTTTGCGCGCGGTTACGATGAACGTGTCAGGGGCCTTGCCTCACACTTTGTGTGGACCAATCGTTCCAAGGAAAGCCTGACACTGGACGTCAAGCATCCAGAAGCACAGGCCCTGTTGAAACGCCTGATCCTCGAGCAAGCCGACGTGGTGGTGCAAAACCTCGCGCCCGGCGCCGCGGCGCGCCTGGGCTTGTCGTACCCGGCGCTGTCAGCGGCAAAGGCCGGCATCATCGTGTGCGATATCTCGGGCTATGGCGACAATGGTCCGTATCGTGACAAAAAAGCATATGACTTGATGATTCAGAGCGAGGCGGGCTTTTTGTCAGTGACCGGCACTGAAAGCGAACCCTCGAAGGCCGGGCCGTCGATTGCCGACATCGCGGCCGGCATGTATGCCTATACCAACATCCTGGCTGCACTCATGCACCGCCAGCAGACCGGCGCGGGACAGCACATTGACATTTCGATGCTCGAAGCACTGGGGGAGTGGATGAATTACCCGATGTACTACGCATTCGACGGAGCAGCGCCACCGCCCCGCACCGGCGCCAGCCACGCCACGATCTACCCTTATGGCCCGTTTCCGGCGGGTGATGGCAAAACCGTGATGCTCGGGCTGCAGAATGAACGCGAGTGGAGCGTGTTCTGCGAAAAGGTCTTGCAGCAGCCGGCGCTGGCCCGGGACGAGCGGTTTGCCAGCAATTCCAAGCGCAGCAATGCGCGCGAAGCCCTGCGTGCACTGATTGTCGAGGCCTTTGCCGCGATGACGGCGGCGCAGGTGGTCGCGCGCCTCGAAGCGGCGCAGATTGCCAACGCACAGGTCAACGACATGCACGACGTGTGGGCGCATCCGCAGCTGAAGGTACGTGACCGCTGGCGTCAGATTGATTCGCCGGCCGGCCGGATCCCGGCGTTGTTGCCGCCTGGCTCGTGGTCGGCAGGGGCGCCGCGTATGGATGCGGTTCCCGCGCTGGGCGAGCACACGGCTGCGATTCTTGCCGAACTCGGGCAATCCGCCGAGGCGATAGGCGCGCTGCGCGCCGCCAAAGCCATTTGATTCTTTCCATTCTTTCAACGCCACCCTCGTTACCAACGGAGCCTGCAATGCCCGCCACCATCATCGATTCCAACATATTCGGCGACATCTTCAGTGAAGCGAAGATGCGCCAGGTCTGGTCGGACGAAAACCGCACCGCCAAGTACCTCGACGTCGAGCGCGCACTGGCCAAAGTACAGGGCGAACTCGGCATCATCCCGAAGGAAGCGGCTGACGAAATCGTGAAGAACTGCGAGTTGTCGCAAATTGACTGGGTCAAGCTCAAGGCCAAGACCGAGCAGATCGGCTACCCGATCATCGCGGTGGTCAACCAGATCAATGCCAATTGCCGCGACAAGCTGGGCGAGTATTGCCACTGGGGCGCGACCACGCAGGACATCACCGACACCGCCACGGTGCTGCAGATTCGTGAGGGCCTGGCGCTGGTCGAGCAGGATCTCGCCGACATTTCCGCCGCGCTCGCGGTGCTGGCCAAGAAGCATCGCGATACGCCGATCATCGGCCGCTCCAACCTGCAGCAGGCCACGCCGATCACCTTCGGCTACAAGATGGCGAGCATCCTGGCGGGCATCGAGCGCCATCGCGAGCGCCTGCAGCAGTTGAAGCCGCGCGTGCTGGTGGGTGAATTCGGCGGCGCCTCCGGCACGCTGTCTTCGCTTGAAAAGGGCGCGATGGAAACCCAGGCCGGGCTGATGAAAGAGTTGGGCCTCGGCCAGCCGCTCATCTCCTGGCATACCGTGCGTGACAACTTCGCCGAGGTTGGTGCCTTTCTGGGGCTGGTCGGCGGTTCGCTCGGCAAAATCGCGATGGACGTCAAGCTGATGATGCAGACCGAAGTGGCGGAAGTGTATGAGCCCTTTGCGCCGGGGCGCGGTTCGTCATCGACCATGCCGCAAAAGCGCAACCCGATTTCCTGCCTCTACATCCACGCCAACATTTCGGTGGTGCGCCAGCATGCTGCCGCCTTGATGGACGCCATGGTGGCAGACCACGAGCGCTCCACCGGCCCGTGGGAAATCGAGTGGGTGTCGATGCCGGAGATTTTCTGCCTGATGGCGGGGGCGTTGAAGCAGGCCAAGTTCATCCTGGCTGGCCTGGAAGTCGATGCCAAACGCATGCGCGCCAACATCGATCTCACCAACGGCCTGGTGATGTCCGAAGCGGTGATGATGGGCCTGGGGCCGTACATTGGCCGGGAGTACGCGCACGATCTGGTCTACGACCTGTGTCGCGAATCGTTGGCCAGGAGCCAGCCGTTAATCGAATTGCTTGCAGCCCACCCCGAAATCAGCAAGCACGTGACCCGCGCACAACTCGAAGCATTCTGCGACCCGGCCAACAACCTAGGCCAGGCCGGGCACATGGTTGACCGCGTGCTCGGCTCGCTCAAGCACTGACGAGCGGTTACAGTAACGCGCATTGCTCTACCAACCGGAGATCGCACCATGAAACGTCGTGATTTTGTTGCC
>JANLTL010000291.1:0-2101 GCA_031362905.1 Burkholderiales bacterium
AGCGGCCGCTGGGCAATGCCTGAAGGCGGCCGATCGGGCTGCTCAGCTTGGTTCTGTCGATTGTGTCGATCACTAGCGCCGCCCGCAGCCTCACGGTAAACCGGCGGAAACCGCCACCACGTGAACGCCACCAGCAAGCCAAACAGCGTGTACCCGGTCACGAACACCCAGGCCGGTGCCTGATAAAACAAAACACGCTGCAGCCAATGTTCAATGAAGCCGCCGTTGTAAGTCTGCACCGCCGCCTGCGCGCGCAACCAATTTTCCAGCGTGGTCAGTGGGCAAGTGAAGCCGAACCAGGACTGTACGACTACAAAGCCAATGGTGGCCAGATGCGCAAGGCGGAACCAGAGACGGTTGACCCAGCGCCAGCCGCGCCAGTTGCCGGCGATGATCAGCACCAGGCCAACGGCAACAAAGGCAACGACGCCTGCATGCAGCGTGAGGATGAGATCTGCCAGAAGTTGAAACATCAGCGCGAAGGGAATGTGAAATCTATTTACTTGTCCCGCCGCCACGTTTTAGCGAGCGACGTATGCACGACTAAAAGTCTCAGGCGTGCGCCCATCCAACATGCAGATAATGCCATGTCGCGTTCCTTGTCGTGCTTGGCACGCAGGCGCCTGTCAGCGGGCATGGGGATTCACTGGCGGCGCGCCCGTGATGTGCTTGACCAAACCCTGAGTGCACAGTGCCTTGCAGCATGCGTGAAATCTTGATCGCAGGTCAGCAGTGTCAGGTCGTTCCGTATGCACAGTTGCGCGATCAATGCGTCCACAGTGCCAAGCTGCACGCCAGCTCTGCGGCATTTGTTGCGAAGCCCGGCTGCCGCAATGTGATCGTCCCGATCAGCCTGTACAAGGGCAAGGGCGCTAAAGCGCGCAACTATTTGAGAGGCATCTTTGGGGCCGGTGAATCCTTGAAGGAGTTCCTGAAGGACCAGGCCGGTTGTGACGACCACTTCAGCGCCGGTGAGCGCTGCCACCAGAGCCTGCACTTCGGGCGCGACGGCTGCAGCGTCGCGCCGAAATGCGAGTGACCAGACACTGGTATCAACCAGGAGACTCACTTGCGCGTCCGTTCAGACTTGTAGTTGAACGTGCTATCCCACTCGAGTTTGCCCATCAATTCGAGCACACGGCGCTGCTGCCGGCGCGCGATGAACTCTTCCAGCGCCTTGGTGACGGCAGCCTTCTTGGTCGTTTCACCGCTGACTTCAAGCGCGCGGTCAAGAAGCTGGGGGTCGATAGCAAGATTGGTGGCCATGTGTAGCTCCTTGCACAACAGTCTACACAAACATGGGGCAAAGCGCCAGATAAATGGCATGAAGCTGCAACCGTTGGTGGAAGCGGCCCTTGCTCGCGAGAGAGCGCGAAATTGTTGGTGCGAGAGACCTACAGGGGAATGGAGCCGCCCACTTCAGGCTCAAGCCCTTCCCTGCCCATCCCCCAACACCACCCACTTCAAACTGGTCAGCCCTTCGAGGCCAACCGGCCCGCGCGCATGCAGCTTGTCGTTGGAGATGCCGATCTCGGCGCCAAGGCCGAATTCAAAGCCGTCGGCGAAGCGCGTCGAGGCGTTGACCATCACCGAGGCCGAATCGACTTCGCGCAGGAAGCGCATCGCGTTGCCGTGATGCTCGGTGACGATGGCGTCGGTGTGTTTGGAACCGTAGCGCTCGATGTGGTCCATTGCCTCGTCGAGTGACGTGACGATTTTGATCGACAGGATTGGCGCGAGATACTCGGTGCGCCAATCTTCTTCCGTCGCGGCGTTGATCGTGATGCCTGCGGGCGCAAGCTTGACCGTTGCCGCATCGCCACGCAGCTCCACGCCTTTGTCGGCGTAAATTGTGGCGAGACGCGGCAGCACGCCAGGCGCAACGGCTGCATGCACCAGCAGCGTCTCCATCGTGTTGCAGGTCCCGTAGCGCTGGGTCTTTGCGTTGTCGGCGATGAATACGGCCTTGTCGAGGTCAGCGTGCGCGTCAATGTAGACGTGGCAGATGCCGTCAAGGTGCTTGATCATCGGGATTTTGGATTCGGCCATCAGGCGCGCGATCAGGCCCTTGCCGCCGCGCGGGACGATGATGTCCACGTAC
>JANLTL010000294.1:0-3400 GCA_031362905.1 Burkholderiales bacterium
GCTTGCGCAGCCGGCCACGCAACAGCGGATTGCGGCCGCGGTCAGCGCGGGTGTGGCGGCCTGCGGCAGCTGACCAAACCGTTTCGAGTGCCTGTCTTGGTGGGGGCGACAAACGGGGGCGACAAACGGGGGCGACAAACCGGGGCAACAAACGGGGGCAACCGAGGTGGGCGCCGCTGACAGATGAACCCTGCGAGACCAGCATGCTAAGGTAGCGCCATGGGAAAGCGCGTCGTATTCCGCTCAACGTGGTTGCCCTATGCGTTGATCGCGCCGCAGATCATCGTCACGCTGGTGTTTTTTGTCTGGCCGGCCGGGCAGGCGCTGGTTCAATCAGTGTTTGTCGAAGACGCCTTTGGCACCAGCGTTGAGTTTGTCGGCTTGGCCAATTTTGCGGCGCTGTGGAACGATGCGCACTACGCGCGCGCGTTTGCTACCACGGCACTTTTTTCGGTGAGCGTGGCGGCGTTGTCACTTGGCACCGCGCTGCTGTTCGCCGTACTCGCCAATCGCGTGGTGCGCGGCGCGGCGGTGTACAAGACGCTGATCATCTGGCCCTACGCAGTGGCGCCGGCAGTCGCGGGCGTCCTTTGGCTGTTTTTGTTCGACCCGTCGGTAGGCACGCTCGCCCATGTGCTCAAGCAACTGGGCATGAACTGGAATCCGCTGCTCAATGGCAATCAGGCGATGGCGCTGGTGGTGATCGCCGCCGCGTGGAAGCAGGTGAGCTACAACTTCGTGTTCTTCCTCGCCGGCTTGCAGGCCATCCCGAAGTCGGTGATCGAAGCGGCGGCCATCGACGGCGCCGGACCGTTCGCGCGCTTTTGGCACATCGTGTTTCCGCTGTTGTCACCGACCGCGTTTTTCCTGCTTGTCGTCAATGTGATCTACGCATTTTTCGACACCTTCGGCGTGATCGATGCAGCGACCCAGGGCGGGCCATCGAAGGCGACCGAGATTCTGGTGTTCAAGGTGTTTCATGACGGCTTCAAGGGCCAGGACTTCGGCGGCGCGGCGGCGCAATCGGTGATCTTGATGACAATCGTGATTGTGCTCACGGTTGCGCAGTTTCGCTATATCGAGAAGAAAGTGACCTACTGACATGGTCGAACGCACCCCCATTGCCGACGTGTTGACGCAACTCACGCTGTTGCTCGGCACCGCTTTGGTGGTGTTCCCGGTCTATCTCGCGTTTGTCGCTTCGTCGCTCACGCCCGAGCAGGTGCTCGATGCCCCGATGTCGCTGATCCCGGGTGGCGAACTGGTCAGCAACTACCGCCATGTGCTCACCCATGGCAGCACGCCGCTCAAGACGCTGCTGTTCAACAGCGCGGTGTCGGCGCTGATCATCGCCACCGGCAAGATCACGATCTCGATCCTCTCGGCGTTCGCCATCGTTTACTTTCGCTTTCCGGGGCGCACGTTTGCGTTCTGGCTGATTTTTCTCACGCTGATGTTGCCGGTGGAGGTGCGCATCCTGCCGACGTTTCAGGTCGTGGCCAGCCTGAACATGCTCGACAGTTATGCGGGCTTGACGATTCCTCTGCTGGCGTCCGCTACCGCGACGTTTTTGTTTCGGCAGTTTTTTCTCAGCGTTCCGGAAGAGTTGGCCGAAGCGGCGCGCATCGACGGCGCCGGGCCGATGCGTTTTTTCTGGAATATCCTTTTGCCGCTGACCAGGACGCAGATCGCCGCGCTGTTCGTGATCCTGTTCATTTACGGCTGGAACCAATACCTGTGGCCGCTGATGGTCACCACGCGCGAGGATTTTTATACCGCGGTAATCGGCGTCAAGCGCCTGATCTCCGGCGGCGATGCCGCCACCGAATGGAATCTGGTGATGACGACGACACTGCTCGCCATGCTGCCGCCGGCGCTGGTGGTGATCGTGATGCAAAAATGGTTCGTCAAGGGCTTGGTGGAAACCGAGAAGTGAGTAGCGCCGGCCTGGGCGTGCACCGGGCTGTGCACCCCGGCATACCGGTACCCGGAACGAGGTGAGCATGAGCAAGCGTTTTATCTACCCGCACAGACTCATCGCCCATCGCGGCGGTGGCGCGCTGGCTCCCGAGAACACACTGGCCGCGATTCGCGAGGGTCATGCGCTGGGCTATCGCGCGGTCGAGTTCGACGTGATGCTGGCGAAACAAAACGTGCCGGTCCTGATGCACGACGACACACTGGAGCGCACCACCAACGGCCACGGCGGGCTCGCCGATTTCACTGCGGAACAACTTGCCGCGCTCGACGCCGGCAGCTGGTGTGACCTGCGTTTCAAGGGCGAGCCGGTGCCGCAGTTCGACGCGGCCGCGCAACTGTGCATCGAGCTTGGCATGTTTGCCAATGTTGAAATCAAGCCCTACGCCCCCGGCGGAGCTGACGTGGCTCGTGCTACCGGCAGGCTCGCAGCCCTTGTGTCCCAACGGTTTTGGGGGGCAAGGCCGGGAGAGGCGCTGCTGTCCTCATTCTCCGACGTGGCGCTGTCTGCAGCGCAAGTCGCAGCGCCCGCTTTTCCGCGCGCCCATTTGTTTGACGCCGTGCCGGATGACTGGCAGTCACGGCTCGCGCGCCTCGACTGCGTCGCCCTGCACTGCAATGGCAAGACCCTCACGCAGTCTGTCGCGGCGGCGATCAAGCAGGCCGGGTATGGACTCATGTGCTGGACGGTCAATGACCCGGCCGATGCCCAAAGACTCTTCGCGTGGGGTGTGGACGCCATTTGTACCGACCGGCTGGATCTGCTGCGGCCCTGACAATGTTTGTGCAAGGCCAAGGCCCTGGGCCAAGGCAGCGGTTTCGCATCATGCCGAGCAGCCGACCGCGCCTGGAGCGTGATGCTTTCTCTGTGACATTGTTCACGCGCGTTACAGCTTTTTACGTTTGGCGGGTAGGCGGCTATCGCGTCAATGGCGTTAAATACGCACAGGGACAGCGCATCGCACCCTGCAGTTCACTTAAACCAGGAGAGAGACATGAACATTCGCACACTGATCGCCGCCCTCGTGATGACGGGCGCCACCGCCGCCTTTGCCCAAACTCCAGCACCGGCCACTACGCCACCCGGCCAGCAGGAGGCGCCCAATGCCCAGAAGCGCATAGACGCGCGCCAGGCCGAACAGCAAAAGCGGATTGACCAGGGCAAGGCCTCCGGATCGTTGACCGACAAGGAAGCCGCGCGCATGCAAAAAGGCCAGGAGCGTGTGCAAAAAATGGAAGACAAGGCCAAGGCCGATGGCAAGGTCACCAAGAAAGAAGCCGCACACATCCAGCACGCGCAGAACAATGAAAGCCGCAAGATCGCGCGCGAAAAGCATGACCGCCAGACCGACCGCAACCACGACGGCAAGAACGACCGTCAAGGCAAGAAGTAAGCAGGCACTAAACGGAGCGGGGCAGCACG
>JANLTL010000336.1:0-1678 GCA_031362905.1 Burkholderiales bacterium
GGCAAATGGCGGATATCGGCGACCGCCGCGGCCAGTGTTTGAGGTCGCAAATTGCGACCTCAAAGCGGCGAACTCCGCCGCGTTCAACTGGAACATGAAATCGGCTGATACTGATGGCGGACGTGAAGCGAAGCCGTGCCGATGGTTGACAATTGCGGCTCAGCGCGCAAGGTTGCCATCCTTGGAAATTTGCGGTACACGCCCCATAATCCGGTCATGGAAAAGATCAAACCTTGCATCCTTAGCCAAGACGAGCAACGAAAAATTGCGGAAGCATTGCGCTTGGCTGCATCACAGCTTCCCGCTGCCGAGACCGAGCCGGTGCTACTTACCACCGGTCACATCAAGGGGGTTTACCGGTTCAAAACGCATGAAGAGATGAACCGCCACGACGATGAGGCGCGAGCGCGCGCACTTACCATCGCTCAACCCGAAGAACGGAACTAATCGGTCGCATTGGATAGTGGCGTCATGCCGAAACTCCTCACTCCCGCGCAAGTAGAAGCCTGCAAACACGACGGCTACCTGGCCCCGGTGCGTGTGATGTCCGCCGCTGACGCGCACCAATACCGCCACGCCCTTGAAGAGCATGAAGCCAAGGACGGCCAGCCGCTGCAAGGCAACTGGCGTCACAAAACGCATTTGCTATTCACCTGGGCCGATGCGTTGGTGCATCACCCCTCCATTCTCGACGCGGTCGAAGATGTGATCGGGCCGGACATCCTGTGCTGGACCACGAATTTCTTTATCAAGGAAGCCAACAGCCCGGGCTTCGTGTCCTGGCACCAGGACTCAACCTACTGGGGGCTGGAGCCGGATGACGTGATCACGGCGTGGATCGCCTTCACCGAGGTCACACCCGAGAACGGCTACATGCAGGTGATTCCCGGCAGCCACAAGATCGATCAGTTGCCGCACGTCGATACCTTCCACAAGGACAATCTGCTTTCGCGTGGGCAGGAGATTGCGGTCGAAGTCGACAAGGCGAAGGCAGTGGGGCTCGCGCTGCATGCGGGCGAGATGTCCTTGCATCACATCAAGCTGGTGCACGGCTCCGACGCAAACCGCACGGCTGACCGGCGCATTGGCCTGGCGATCCGTTACATCCCGACCACGGTGCGCCAGACCAAGGTGCGCGATGCGGCGATGCTGGTGCGCGGTACCGACCAGCATCATCACTTCGACTATGAGCCGCGACCCAAGGCCGATCTGGATCAGGCCGCGCTGGCGGCGCATGCCGACTCGGTGGCGCGCCAGGTGAAGGCCTTGTATTCCGGGACCGAGAAGACGGCGTTTCGGGCGTGAACCACACGCAACTCTTACAGGGGAACCCATGACCGAAGAACGCAAGCGCCTGACCGTGCCCGACCTCGCGCAGCGCAAGCAGGCCGGCGAAAAGGTCGTGATGGCTTCGATCCCTGACTACCCCACCGCCGTGTGGGCCGAGCGCGCCGGCATCGACATTGCCGCCGTCGGCGACAGCTTGGGGATGGGGAGTTACGGATTTCCGAATACGTTGCCGGCGACCACGCGTGACCCAGCGTAACGCAGCCGGCGTGCCCGCTTAGCTGGACGAAGGCGCCGAAAGTGTCATCGATCTACCGGCGCGGGTGATCCCCCGCGCCGCAGCATGCTACCGACCAGCAAGGCCGGACTTGCGCAAATGATGACTCCGGGT
>JANLTL010000345.1:0-13553 GCA_031362905.1 Burkholderiales bacterium
CAAATTTAGACGCGCCGCGTCTAAATTTGATCTGGCCCGATCGCCAAATATGCCGATCAACGGCACAGTCTTTTCCAAATCAGGTATGAGCCTGGAGGAAAGGAATGTGGGGCGGCGCGAATTGAGTTGATCGGTTGAAGAAGCGGGCAGTATATTGGCTGATCGAGCCGGTGCGTTGGAGTTGGAACTCGGTGGTGTCGCCGCAGAGCTGATCAGGGTGAGGCCACGGGGGTGTGCTGTGGCCCTTGACGTGGCTGTTGACGTTGCCGTTGCCGTTGACCTTGCCGTTGCGCTATAGGCGGACACTGCGGAGCAAGGCGTAGTGGAGCGAAGCGGAACGAAGCTTTGCGAAGCGGTGTCCGTCTATAGCGCGGCGTCGAAAGCGCGGCCCGCGCCGGGCATTGCACGCGGCGGATCGCACCAGCCAAGGCGCCAGCCAAGCGCGTCAGGCAGCGCGTTTGGCTGGCGCGGTAGCTGGAGCAGTGCTGCGCGCGGTGACACGTCTGAACAGCACCAGACGGGCCGCATTGAGTTTCCTGGCCGCCTCCAGATCCGTCATCTGCCGCGCCGTGGCAAGCAGGTCTGCCAGCATCACACCCTCGCGCAAGAAGCCCTGCGCATCGGGCAGTCTGGCAAGCCTGGTCAGAGGCGTCATTACATCCTGCGGGAGGTAGACGCGCTTGACGCGGCCCGGCTTCTTCGGGTCTGGCCGGTCGGTGGCGAACAAGCATGGCCGGTGGAAGTTCAGGAACGGATTCAGATGCTCGCAGCAGAAGGCATTGAAGCGCACCGCATGGACTTGCGGGATATGGGAATAACCAAACACCTTGCGGATGACCGCGCCGTTCTTGGTCTCGGCCAACCCATTGTCGTTGCTGCGGCGCGGGCGGCTGCGGGTGAACTCGATACGCAGCTTCTCGAGCATCCCGGCCACTTGCTTGTTGGTGTACTCGCTGCCGTTGTCGGAATGAAAGCCGTGCAGTTCAAACGGAAACTGCGACAGCATGTGGGCAATCACCGGCAACAGGAAGGCTTCGCTCAATCCTTGTACCGTGGCGACCACTTCCCATTGCGTGACGCAGTCGACCGCGTTGATGTGATAGACGCCTTTGACGCCATCGAGATCGCCCTGATGCACGCTGTCGATGCGGATGAAGCCGGGGCGGCCCTCTGGCGCGGGTGCCTTGCGCACACCGATCTTGACCGCTTTGACCGGTACGGTGCGGGTCTTGACGATGCGTTTGGCGCGGTAGGGCGCGCTGTTGCGCAAGTTGTACAGGTGCGCCACCGAGATCGAGCCGAGCCGTAGAAAGCGCGCGTCGCCAAACACGTCGCGTTGCCGCTGCAGTACGCAGGCGGTGGCCGGGCCGGACAGGGTTCCCATGGCCTGATCGACTTCGGCGAGTAAGGCTATGTCAACGCCGGTGTACACCTTGGCGAAGGCTTGCTCGGGCGCGCGGTATTGCTTGACCAACCGTTTGCCTGCCACCCAGCGTGACACCAGCCGCGTGACCTGGGCGCGGCTGTAGCCGCTGAGCCGTTGCAGGTAGGCGAGTACTACGCCGCGCTCTGCGCGCTTGAGGCAGCGGTAGTTAAACCGCTTGAGTACCGCTTCCATCCAGGCGTAGCACCCGGTCTCGTCTGCCCCCGGGCGTAGCTCCAGCGATTGCGTTCCGGCCAATACTTGGCGCACCTGATCCAGCGTGCGTACTTGCGCTTCGTTCATGTCGATCACCATCCTGTGATGATCAACCCTCCTCGCAGGCTTTGGGCCAGGCCGGTTTCACGCCTTGCCCCCGGCCACAACCCCTTCCAACCCCTCCTCCAGGCTCATTTGTCCTTGGAATGACGGACTTCCCTCCAGGCTCATACCTCGTTGGACAAGACTGCCATTTGACAGACACATGAGGCGACTCCACAATGCTGTCATGAATATTGATCGCGTTCGCCGCACTGCACGACGCCTTGCCCGCCGCCTGGAGCGAGCCGCAGGCTGGCGCGCGCGACGATGATCGGCTGAAGCCCCCCTGTTTCAGCAGCCATCCAAAGCCGCGCCTTCCAGCGCGGCTTTTTGTTTTTGCCTTACCATTTCACCCAACCTGGATTGCCCACAAGTTTCCCGCGGCCACGCCGCGCACCTCACCTAAGGATCACTGTCATGAACTTCAAGGATTTCCCCGTGCAGGCGTTGATGAACATTACGCCACGGCCCGAACTGGTATTCGTCAAGGGCGAAGGCATGTCGCTATGGGATCACAACGGCAAAAAATATCTCGACTTCGTGCAGGGCTGGGCGGTCAATTCACTTGGCCACTCGCCGGCCTGCATCACTGCCGCGCTGGTGGCGCAAGCCCCAAAACTCATCACACCGAGCCCGGCGTTCTACAACGATACCTCGCTCGCGCTGGCGCAATTGCTTACTAAACACTCGTGTTTTCAACAAGTCTTTTTCACCAGCAGTGGCGCCGAAGCCAACGAAGGCGCGATCAAACTGGCACGCAAATGGGGCAAGAAAAACAAGAACGGTGCTTATGAAATCATCACCACCGTGGGCAGCTTTCATGGCCGCACCATCGCCACCATGTCGGCCTCGGGCAAGCCAGGCTGGGACGTGATGTTCGCACCGCAAGTGCCGGGCTTTCCCAAGGCCGAGCTAAACGATCTCGCATCCTTCGAGAAACTCATCACGGATAAAACGGTGGCCGTGATGTTGGAGCCGGTACAGGGCGAAGGCGGTGTCAACTGCGCCACACCCGAGTTCATGACCGGCCTGCGCGCGCTGTGTGACAAGCACAAACTGTTGATGATCTGCGATGAAGTGCAGACCGGCATGGGGCGCCTTGGCACCCTGTTTGGCTATCAGCACTTCCAGGTCGAGCCCGACATCATGACCCTGGGCAAAGGCATCGGCGGCGGCGTGCCGCTCGGCGCATTGCTCGCCAAGACCGGCGCCAGCGTGTTCGAGCATGGTGACCAGGGCGGCACCTATAACGGCAACCCTTTGATGGCCGCAGTCGGCGTCGCGGTGTTGAACGAAATGCTCAAACCCGGCTTTCTCGATCACGTTTTGGCGATGGGCACCTACCTTTCAACGCAACTGACCACGCTGTCGGGCGAACTCGGCCTCGGTGCCGAGCGCGGCATCGGTCTGCTGCGTGCGCTTGATCTCAAGAGTGAGATTGGTGCCAATGTGGTGACACATGCACGTGACAATTTGATTGGTGAAGCGGGCTGGGCCAACGCCGGCCTGCTGCTGAACTCGCCGCGGCCCGCGTTACTGCGTTTCATGCCGGCACTCAATTTGACCAAAGCGGATATCGATCTGATGATCGATGGCTTGCGCCGTACACTCAAGGCAGTGCGCGCTGGCGGCTGAGCTGTTTCGCACTCATCAAAGAATGGCTCCTGGAGCCATTCTCCAGGCCGATCGCTTGACAGAATCCGACCGCTTTAAGCGCTCAGACCGGCTTGACCGCGTCGCGCACCTGCTGCAGGACGCCAGGATCTTCGATGGTGGTGAGGTCGCCCGGATCACGCCCTTCGCAAATCGCCTGGATTGACCGGCGCAGAACCTTGCCGGAGCGCGTCTTGGGCAACAGCGTCACGAAGTGAACCCGCGCAGGCCGCGCGATCCCGCCGAGCTGGGCATCCACCGTTTTCAATAGTTCGCCTTCGAGCTTGAGACGCGCGGCCAGTGTGGCAATGCTGCTGGCATCCTTCACCACCGCGAAGCCCACAGGCACCTGGCCTTTGAGCTGGTCGGCAACCCCTACCACCGCGACTTCGGCAATCGCGGCATGCGACGAGATGGACTCTTCGATTTCGCGCGTACCGAGGCGATGGCCCGCAACGTTGATCACATCGTCGGTGCGTCCGAGGATGAAGAAGCAGCCGTCGGCATCGCGAATGCCCCAGTCGAAGGTGGAATAAACCTGCCGGCCCGGCACGCTGTCAAAGTAGGTCTTGACAAAGCGCTCGTCATCGCCCCACACCGTCGTCATGCAGCCCGGTGGCAGCGGCGGCACGATGGCGACCACACCTTTTTCGTTGATACCGACTTCTTCGCCTGTGCTCTCGTGCAGCAGTTTGACGTTATAGCCGTACATCGGCATGCCTGGGCTGCCGAATTTTCGCGGACGGTCTTCGATGCCCATCGGATAAGTCAGGATTGGCCAGCCGGTTTCGGTCTGCCAATAGTTGTCCACCACCGGACGGCCGAGGCCTTCGGCAATCCACTGTGAAGTCGGCACGTCGAGCGGTTCGCCTGCCAGCCACAGGGTCTTGAGCGAGGAGAGATCGTATTTCGAGAGATAGGCCGGGTCCTGTTTTTTGAGCACGCGAATCGCCGTCGGTGCCGAGAACATGACCGCAACCTTGTGATCCTGCACGATCTTCCACAGGATGCCGGCATCGGGGCGCACTGGCGTGCCTTCATACATGATGGTGGCCATGCCCGCGATCAAAGGGCCGTAGATGATGTAGGAGTGGCCAACGACCCAACCGATATCGGAAGTCGAAAAATAGGTCTCGCCGGGATGCCCATCGTAGATATGCTGCATCGACGCCGCCAGCGCAACCGCATAGCCGCCCGTGTCGCGCTGTACCCCCTTGGGCTTGCCGGTGGTGCCGCTGGTGTAGAGAATGTAGGACGGCGCGGATGATTCGAGCCACACCACCGGCACCGCCACGACCACCCCGGCCGGCGCCGGCGCAGCGACTTGCTGTGCGAGCGTGGCCCAATCAACGTCGCGCCCTGTGGTGATCGGCATCGTTGCCAGCTTGCGGTCAAACAGCAGAACGTGCGCCGGCTTGTTGACGCACAAGGTGATGGCCTCATCGAGCAGGCCTTTGTAAGGCACCACCTTGCCGGCACGCGAACCGGCATCGGCCGAGATGATGAGCTTGGGCTGTGCGTCGTCAATTCGCGACGCAAGCGAGTGCGACGCAAAACCGCCGAACACCACCGAGTGAATCGCGCCAATGCGCACGCAGGCGAGCATGGCAAACGCCGCTTCGGGGATCATCGGCATGTAGATCAGGACGCGGTCGCCCTGCGCCACGCCGAGCGATTGCAGCATCGCGGCGCAGCGGTTGACCTCTGCATGCAACTCGCGGAAAGTCCAGGTCTTCTCGGTGTCCGTCTCGGTCGAGATGAAAATCAGGGCAGGCTTGTCACCCTGGGTAGGCAGCCAGCGATCGACCGCGTTGTGACACAGGTTGGTGGTGCCGCCCACAAACCATTTGGCAAATGGCGGACGCGAGAAATCGCAGATCTGCTCGGGCTGCGCATTCCATTCGATCAAGGCGGCCTGCTCACGCCAAAATGCTTCAGGTTCGCGCAGCGAGCGTGCCTGAAACTGCTCGAAGGTGCCGGCGCCTGCCTTGCCGGTCACTGTGTCCCCTGCGGCCTGCTCTGGGCTCATGCCTATTCCCCCTGATTCATTTTGTCTGTTTTCTCGATCACGCGATGGACGCGCATCTCGGCAGACTCGTTGTGATCACTGTGGAACACGTCATCGCACAAACGCACCAAGGGATAAATCGTACGCGCCAGTTCGCGTGCATAGGGGCGCAGGCGGTCGCCATGTCCATCGGCAATCATCGCCAGCGCCTCTGCGATGGTGGGGATCAGGCTGCGCGGCGGTTGCGTCGGCGCGTCTGCCCCGGACGCGATCACGCGTCCGCCACCGTAGGAGCGTGCCTGCAGCATGCGCTCCTGCGCGATCACCAGGAGATCGGCAAAACTCTCGACCGTCTCAATCGCGCTGTCGCAAGCGCCGATGCTGGCGCGAATCTTCAGAGTCTGGCCTTGCCAGGAAATCTTGGCTGCATCAATTTCGACCACCAGCCGCTGCGCGAACACTTCTGCCGCCGCAGCGGTGGCCGACGGCGACATGATGCCGAACTCGGCCGGCCCGGTGCGCGCGACGCAATCTTCCTTGCGCATGCGCGAGTTGACAAGCTTCGCCACCGCTGAAAGAATCTGGTCGGCCACGGCATCGCCAACGCGCTGGCGCAATTCCTCAAACTCGTCGAGACCCAGGCGCATCACCGCCACCGGAATCTTGTGGCGGCGTGCATAGGAATACATCGCCGAGCCCTGCTTGACCATATAGCCCATGGTGAATGTCTGCGTCACCGGGTCGGTGGTGGCCTGCTCGGCGAGTGCCACGCGTGTCGCATTCAATTCCTCCTTGGCGCGTGCCAATTCGGACAGGGCTTCGATGCGCGCCAGCACCTCCGCAGTGCCGATGCCCTTGGTGATGAAGTCGGTCGCGCCAAGGTCAGTGGCGCGCTTGCGCTCGGACTCTTCCTCACTGCCGGAGATCATCATCACCGGCACCTCGCGAATGCGCGAGATCTTGCAGATGCGGATGCGTTCGAGCAATTGATACCCGTCAAGATGGGGCATCGACAGGTCGGTGATCACCACCTTGACACGCGGCTCGGCCAGGAGTTTTTGCCAACCCTCTTCACCATCGCCGGCTTCCTGCACCTCATAGACATCCTTGAGATGTTTGGCGATGGAGGCGCGCACCATGCGCGAATCGTCAATCAGTAGCACGACCGGCAGTTTGGCGGTGACGGAGGGTAAGGACATCGTGATCCTGGACGAAGACGGTCGAGTCGATCAGTGTGCAAGAGGGGATGAAATTGCCATGCCGGAAGAGCCAGCACCGCGAATGACGAACAATTATAAGGTGCGCCTTCACACTCTCCGCAGCAGCGCTTTATCACGCTGCCATGGCGCCTGCAGGAGCACAAATCGCGTAAAGTCGATGCATGAAAATGCCGTTCGCAATGCGCGTTGTCCGGGGCGCACTCCGACTCCACGCCATCAGCTTCGTTGGTGCCGCGCTGCTGACTGCGAGTACTGCGCTCTGTGCGCAGAACGGCGTACTGCCTGTCGATCCGTCGGAAAGCACGCAGGAATCAAGCAATCACCTCGGCATCGCGCGCGCACTCGATGCCGTGCTCGATCGCGCACTGAGCCTGCGCGGCACGCGCTATCGCGCAGGCGGCACTTCACCCGAAACCGGCTTTGATTGCTCAGGCTTCGTCGGATTTTTGTATCGCGACATCGTTGGCTTTCAGTTGCCGCGCAGTGCGCACGAAATCTGGCGTTTCGGCAAAGCGGTCGCGCGCGACGACCTGCGCCCGGGGGACCTGGTGTTCTACAACACCATGCGGCGCCCCTACTCTCACGTCGGCATTTATCTTGGCGGCGATCAATTTGTCCACGCCCCCACTGCGGGCGGCGTGGTGCGCGTCGTCAACATGAATGAGCGCTATTGGTCCACGCGCTGGAATGGCGCCAAACGCGTTGCCCCTTGAAACCGTTGGTGGGAGCCGGTTTCAGGCCGACAGTGCCGCTGCTTTGGCAGGCGCCGCAGCAGATCCAGCCTGACTTGCCGGATGGTCCTGCGCTTGAGCGGTACGCAAATAAACTCCCTGCGCCGTGAGGGCCGCCTGCAGGTGGGCAATGTCGACGGCACGCGGCTGCACGGCACCGTTCGCCGCGATGGCAGCAGCGGCGCCCGCCGCCTGACCGGTGATCCAGCATTGGGGTATCTCGCGCATGAAGCCGTGCGTGTTGACATCGCACGAGAGGTGGCGACCGCATGCGAGCAGGCCATCAAGCGTTGCCGGCACCAAGGCGCCATAGGGCACCGAGATACTTGGAAACGCCTGCGACAAGCTCGGCGACACGCCGACCTCATCCGGCAGCGGTGTGCCGAGCGGCCATTGCGCGCGCAGCATCTTGCCCGTGCCGATGAGGCGGCGCGTGTGCCGCACCCCAAGTTGCGGTGCGCTCAAGATCAAATGCGCGCCCTCGAACCCCGGCGCCTCGGCACGGTAAAAGTCCAGATGCGCCGCCATCAGCTGGTGCGAGCGCACTTCAACGTGGGTCATGTCGTCCACGTCAAGCGCCGAGTAGCCGGCCTGGCGCGGCCCCATGAAGAGCGCGATGTCGTTGCGCCACGACACAAATGGCCGCTCGAACAAACCGCAGCGCGCGCGCCCACGTTGCATGAACGCAGAAAATTGTTCGGGCTGGCCGGCCTTGAACGCAATCCAGCGCGCCATATCAACGCCCGCGAACAGCCACGAGGTGTTCATGCAATGGTGAATGTCCTCCTTCTCGATATCCGACTCATAGGCCGCACCGGCGCGCGCGAAAATGTCACCGTCACCCGTGGCATCGACGACAACCGACGCCCTGATCGCCTGGCGCCCGCCCTTGCTCTCGAACACCACCCCGCGCACACGTCCATCTTCGACGATCGGGTCAGCGGCCCACGCGTGATAGACCAACCTGACACCTTGATCGATCACCATATCCTGCGATAGCAGCTTGAGGCGCTCGGGGTCAATGGTCGGCGCCCAGGTCACGACACCGCGATGGGCAGAGGTACGCTGCTGCCAGTGCTCAACGCGTGCTGCTTCCCTGGACCCCCAATGTTCACGCGGCGGCCCAGCCACTGCGTCGGCCGGCAGTCGCGACAGGAGTTCTTCTGCAATGCCGCGAATCACCAACTGGCCATCCCAATCCGTCATGCGGTCGATCCAGATCACCAACCCGCCTGTCGAAAGACCTCCAAGATGGTTGTAGCGCTCCAGCAAAATCACGTTCGCACCGCCACGCGCCGCAGAAATCGCCGCCGCGGTACCCGAGGGCCCACCACCCACCACCAGCACATCACAGTTGGCATACACCGGCGTCTGGCGCGCCGCCTCGGTGATCGATTCGTGCGGTGCCTTGCGCTCGCGGCGCGGGCCATCGTCATGAAAAATATCCGAGATCATGATCCGTTCTTCGGTCAGGACCGGGCGGGTAACTCTGGTTTGGCTGCTCATGCGAAAGTGTGCTCCTTGAACGGGTGGCGCATCGCCGGGTGCGTCAGTCGGCCTTCGCACCGGAGGCCTTGACTACCGGCCCCCATTTTTCAATCTCGCTCTTGATCAAGGAATCGTACTCCTCGGGCTTCGAGCCGACCGGCTCCATGCCCATATCGATCATGCGTTTGGACAAGTCGGAGTTTTTGACGGCGCGCGCAATGTCGGCGCTGATCTTCTGCACCAGATCGCGCGGCGTTGCCGCTGCCACCACAATGCCGATGATGCTGGTGCTGCTCACTCCCGGCACCGTCTCGGCGATGACCGGCAAGTCGGGTGAGCCGGCCGGCCGTGCCGGACTCATCAGCGCCAGCACCTTGAGTCTGCCGGCCTTGATGTTGGGCACCGATGCGTAATGCACATCAGTGAACAGCGGTACGCGCCCGCCGATCACGTCTTGCGATGCAGGTGCCCCGCCCTTGTAGGGCACGTGCACGATGTCGATGCCGGCGCGTGTCTTGAGCAGCTCCATTGCCAGATGCATCGAGGTCCCGCTGCCCGGGGTCGCATAACTGTATTTGCCGGGATTCTTGCGCGCGAGCGCAATCAACTCGGCCACCGTGTTCGCCTCAAACGCCGGATGGGCAGCCAGCACCAGGTGCGCCTGGGCCACCTGCGTCACCCCGGCCAAATCCTTGACCGTATCAAATGGCATGTCGCGGCGCAGGCTCGGGTTGATCACATGCGCAGTGATCACCATGCCGAGCGTGTAGCCGTCGGGCACGGCCTTGGCCACCAGATCGGTGCCCACCACCGTACCGGCGCCCGGCTTGTTCTCGACGATCACAGTCTGGCCCCACACCTCGGTCATTTTCTGCGCCACCAGGCGGCCAATGATGTCGGTGGCACCACCCGCCGGAAACGGCACGATCAGGCGCACCGGCTTGGCTGGCCACGACTGCGCGAGTGCGCGCGGCGGCGTAGCGAACATGGAAAGGCCCGCAATGACGAGCGGCATCACGGTGGCAAGGGTGCGGCAAAGCGGATGGGGCATGGCGGTTCTCGAGTGAAGGTTTGGGTGCGCTGGAAGGGTCAGGCGCGGTGCATCAATCCAGAGCGGCAGTGGCGGCGCGCGCTTCCGCGTCGCTCACCTGCAGATCCGGCACGCCGCCCGATGCCAGCGGATCGACAGCGTACAGCTTCTTGAAATCATAAGTGGCGCGCTTGCCCGATTGCGGCGGCACGCCATTACCGCGAAAGAAGTGAATCTCGGGCGGCACATCGCGAAAGTTGACATCATCAAGCCACAGGCGCACCAACAGACGACGCCGTTCGGCTTCGGGGAAATTGACAAAGCGCGTACGCGCGTGCATCACTGTGTAATTGTTGATGACGATCATGTCGCCACGCTCTAGAAAAAACGCCAGCCGGTTTTCCGGCGCGCTGGCAATTTCGTCGAACAGATTGAGCGCTTCGACATCCAAAGCACTCAGTGGCAGGTTCATCTCGCGCTGCCCGCTGGCAATGCCGGCGCGCTGGTAGCGCACCGACAACTGGCCGTTGCAATTAGCAAACACCGGCACGCGCCACTCGGTCGCCGCGGATTCGCCCGCGCCTTCTTCTCCGAGCCGATGGTAGTGATAGCCACGATACAAGGGCTCGAGCAAATGCGGCGCGCGACGGCGGATTTCATCGTGCACAGTCACGCCGCTGACGATCACCGACGCACCTCCCGACTGCGACTTTTGCCAACTCGCCAGCGCAATCATGGCCGTGATATCGGTATGCGGGCGCAACTCAAGATTGCTGCGGTACATGCGCGGCGTGGCGTCGACCGCGCTGGCATCAATCACCGTAGTGATGCGCTCGCCCTGCGCGTTTTGCGACAGCGCGAATCCAAAGTGCTGGCCGATGCCATAGACCGCGGCGCTGTACTGCTCGACGTCCATGTCGTCCACCGGCAGCCCGCGCAGGATCACAAAACCGCGCCCTGCGCGCACCTGCGCAGCCGCAAGCGCGAGGCGGGGCGCAAGGGATGTCAGCGCAAATACTGATGTGGGCTGATCGGAGATCGCCAGCTCGCGGTCGCGCCCGTGCACCGCGGCGATGATCTCGGCGCGGTCGGCATCGTCGAGCCTGACGATGACCTCGGCAGGGCTGCGAAAGCTCGCAGCAGCCCAGGCAAACGACTGCGATTCGTGTTGATATTGAACAGCGTGATTAAGATTCATGCGACGCGCCAAAACAGTGACCACTGGAACTGACCCAGACCGTGATCAGGCCCTGATGATCCGTATTTCAACACGGCGCGGCCGAATTGAGGCGTGGAGTCTGGCGTAAGCTTGCGAAGCTGATCGCCGCAATCAATCGAGCACGACTTCTTCTGCTCCCTTGTTTCTCACACCACCCGACCCGTCACGGACAACGAGCATGCGGCCAAAGCAGTGGGTAACCTGTCTCGTTGCCATTGCCCTGGGAGCAACACCCGCAGTGGCGGCGTCGCAGCCCTCGGGAAGCACAGCATGCGCTGCACGCAGCCCGGCTGCTGCCGAGGCGGTAAAACGCCGAGCGGTCGTGGCCTTGTACTACGACCTCAAACTTGCCTTGACTCAGGGTCGCGTGCTGGAGTGGCGCGGCGATGCGCGTGCGCGCGTGGCAATGGCCAACGCCACCCACGTCGCCGTGAACGCGAGCCATGGTTTCGCCCTCGATACCAACAATCGCGCGTTGCGCTGGGCCGAGGGCTCGGACAAGGTCGATGTCGTGCTGGACGATGTCGCTTTCCTCGCTGCCGGCGATACGGGTCTGCTGGCAATCCGCTGTGACGGCAGCCTGTGGCAACGCTCCGTTCGCGGACGTGACTGGCAGCGGATTGACGATGCAGCGATTCACGCCTGGGTCGGCGACGGCGCCGACTACTACGTTGATGCGAAGGGGCGTCTTTACGTTTCCGGCAAGGCGCACCGCGGGCAATACGGCAATGGCTTGTTTGAAGAATCGAGCGGCTGGGTGGCTGTGGCTGATGATGCGGTGGCCGTTTACGCCCACACGGGGCATGCGCTGTTCCTGCGCCGCGACGGCGCGGTGCTCGGCACCGGCGGCAACCGCTTCGGGCCACTTGGGCGCCATGGCATTGGCGACAAGGCGACGCGCTGGGGCGTAATTTTTCAGGGCGCAACCGGGCTGGGTACCGGCAGCAGTCACTCGATGGCGATCGGCGCCGACGGTGGCCTGTGGAGTTGGGGCGCCGCCGATGGCCTGCAACCAACGCGCGTGCTGCCCGACGTCGTGGCAGCCACTGGCGGCAGTGGCGAGACGCTCGCCATCACCAAGGATGGCGGTATCTGGAGCTGGCGCGTCGGTCAACCCCCGGTTCGTGCAACGGCGCCCTAGCGAGCGGGCCATCGGCAACGACGGGGTGCCACCTCCAAGCGCTTTAACTGCCTCCAACCGCCGCGAATATCGCCTCATCAAAAATCGCCACCGCGCGCGTCCACCCGGCCGAGGCACCGCGAATCTTGTGCGGGAAGCAGCTGATGACAAAACCGTCGGCTGGCAGGGCTTCAAGGTTGTGCAGTTTTTCGAGATGGCAGTAGCCGATGTCGCGCCCGGCCTTGTGGCCTTCCCAGATCAGCGAGGCATCCTTGGTGGCGGCGTATTTTTGCGCGGTGTAGACAAAGGGCGCATCCCAGCTCCAGGCATCGGTGCCGGTGAGGCGCACGCCGCGCTCCAGCAAATACATGGTGGCGTCATAGCCCATGCCGCAACCGGCGCTGACAAAATCGTTGTGGCCGTAGCGCGAACCGGCGCGCGTGTTGACGACCACGATTTCCAGCGGCTTCAAGGTGTGGTTGATACGCTTGAGTTCGGCTTCAACGTCGGCGGCGGTGACGACGTAGCCATCGGCGAAGTGGCGGAAATCGAGTTTGACGCCGGGCTGAAAGCACCAGTTGAGATCGACTTCGTCGATCGTGATCGATCTCTCGCCCTTGTTCATGGTCGGGTGAAAGTGATACGGCGCGTCCAGATGGGTGCCGTTGTGGGTCGAGAGTGCGATCTGCTCGACCGCCCATACGGCGGAGTCGGGCAAGTCTGATTGCTTCAGTCCGGGAAAGAATGGCTCCATCTGGTGGAAGGAGTTTTCGTGATTGAAGTATTCGATCTTGGGCGCGAACGAAGGCGGGTCGGACACCACATCGTTTTCCAGATAGATCGACAGATCAACGAATTTGCGCGGCATAGTTTTCCTGGATCAGAGTGAGCGCTGGCCTCTGGGCATGAGGCCCGCGTGGGCAAGGAGGAAGTGCATTGCATGTGGAGCTTGCAGAGCACAGATGCAAAAAGGCCGGGAATCTCCCGGCCTTTTTATTATTGCATCGTTCGCATCGTTCGCATTGCGGGCAGGCAGCGCGCTGGCGTCAGACGCCGCTGGTATCGATCGGAGCGCCGGTCTTGGCAGCAATGTCTTCCTTGGTCACGCCGGGAGCGAGCGCGACCAGCTTCAAACCCTTGGTTGTCACGTCGAGAACGGCGAGGTCGGTGATGATGCGGTTGACGACACCGATGCCGGTGAGCGGCAGATTGCAGCTCTTGAGAATTTTCAGATCTTCGCTGCCGTCCTTTTTCTTGGCGGTGTGCTCCATCAGCACCAGCACGCGGCTGACGCCGGCGACCAGATCCATCGCACCGCCCATGCCCTTGACCATCTTGCCCGG
>JANLTL010000361.1:0-6543 GCA_031362905.1 Burkholderiales bacterium
TCTCCGGAGCGACCTTGAGCAAGTACGCACCTGCTGCCATGCCGACCAGCATGAAAGGCAGCATCCAGAGAAACTCGGCCTTGTCGAGCGCAGCCGTCGCCTTGTTGGCGCGCATCATGATGGCCGCGCCGAGATCAAGCAAGACCAGCAGCGGCACCACAGACTTGAGCGGCAGGAAATGCGCGAGGATGGGAATGATGATGGTGGTCGCGCCGAACCCGCTGATGCCGAACACCACATAGCCCGCGAACACCACTATCGGCGCGACCACATATACCAGCGGCGAAAATTCCATGCGGCGATTCTATGGTCAATTGCCCCGCCGGTGCGGCAGCAATCCCTATTTTTTTCGCCGCTGCTTTACCGCACGCGCCAATGTCTCCAGCACTTTCGCACTGTCGTCCCAGCCGATGCAAGCGTCGGTGATGCTCTGTCCATAGGCGAGCTTGGCCGGGTCGTCCTTCCCGGCAGTGAATTTCTGCGCGCCCGCCTTGAGGTGGCTTTCAATCATGACGCCGAAGATGGCTTTGGAACCCCCGGTAACCTGCGCCGCGACGCTATCGGCCACCTTGATCTGGTTGTCGTGGTTCTTCTCGCTGTTGGCGTGCGAGCAGTCGATCATCAAACGCGGCGTGACCTTGGCGGCGTCAAGTTCCTTGATCGCACTCGCCACGCTCGCCGCGTCATAGTTCGGCTGCTTGCCGCCGCGCAGGATGACGTGGCAGTCCTTGTTGCCGCGGGTCTCCACGGTGGCGACCTGGCCGTTTTTGTGCACTGACAAAAAATGATGCGCACGGCGCGCGGCCTGGATCGCATCGAGCGCGATCTTGACGTTGCCGTCAGTGCCGTTCTTGAAGCCAATTGGCGCTGACAGTCCCGAGGCCAGTTCGCGGTGGATTTGCGACTCGGTGGTGCGCGCACCAATCGCGCCCCAGGCAATCAGGTCACCAATGTACTGCGGCGAGATCACATCGAGAAATTCGGAGCCGGCCGGGACGCCTTCGTTGTTGATGCGCACCAGGAGGTCGCGTGCGATGCGCAACCCTTCGTTGATGCGAAAGCTTTCGTCCAAATAGGGGTCGTTGATCAGCCCTTTCCAACCCACGGTAGTACGCGGCTTCTCGAAATACACGCGCATCACGATTTCAAGTTCGCCGGCAAAGCGGCTGCGCTCGGTTTTGAGCTTGCGCGCGTAGTCGACTGCGGCAGCAGGATCGTGTATCGAACACGGCCCGATGATGACCAGCAGGCGGTCCGAACGTCCGTGCAATGCGTCGACAATGCGCCCTCGCGTGTCGGCCACCAGGTTCTCGACCGGTGTGCCTTCAATCGGGAAGAAGTTGATCAGATGCTCGGGAGGCGGCAGGGGCATGATGCGTTTGATGCGTTCGTCGTCGGTGCGGGATGTGCGGTCAATGGGCGCAGGCTTATAGTCGGTGGTCATGTCGGACTCCTCGGCGAAAAGTTGATGAGACAGTTGTGGAATGGGTTGCTAAAAAAAAACCGCCGGGTGACCGGCGGTTTTTCGAGATGGGGTGAAGTGCGCGAAAACTTCTCTCTACTTAGGCTCGCCGGTGGCTGAGGTAGTGTCCAAAATAAAAGAAGAAATAAAAACGCTGTGACATGGTGATTGGCTCTGTTGGCTTGGCGTGATCGGGAACCCGGCGTAACTGCGCGACAGCAACTACAGTCAACACTTTGGCTACCCGCGTAATCGAATCGAGACTATACACGATCCGCCGGCGGGCCATCCAGCAGTCCACGATCCACCTGCTGCCGGCCGGTCAGCCGGTAGACTTGGGTGGCGCCCTTGCCTTTCAATTGCACGGTGCGCGGCTCGTCGAAGGTGAACGCGTTGCGAATGCGCCGGTAGGTGGTGGCGTCCACCTGGATCAACCCCGGCGTGCCATCAGCGGCGATACGGCTGGCGATGTTGACGGTATCGCCCCACAAGTCGTAAATGAATTTTTTCTTGCCGAGCACCCCCGCCACCACCGGCCCGGTGCCGATGCCGACGCGAATGTCGAGGCGTTGCCGGTTGACCACGAAGTCATGCGCCAGCACAGCGCGCATGTCGAGCGCCATCGCCGCAATTGCCTCGGAATAGTTGGCCTCGGACTCGTCATTGTTGAGACCGCCGGCAACCATGTAGGCGTCGCCAATCGTCTTGATCTTCTCCAGCCCGTGCCGTTCGGCCAGAGCATCGAAGGACGAAAAAATCTTGTTGAGCATTGAAAAGATGGCGTTGGGCGACATGCCTTCCGCGATCTCGGTGAAATTGACGATGTCGGCAAACATCACCGTGACGTCCGCAAACCCATCAGCGATAGTGCCGCTGTCGTTCTTCAACCGTTCGGCCACCGGACTGGGCAGAATATTGAGCAGCAAGCGCTCAGAACGCTCCTGCTCGACCAGCAGATCTGCATGCGCCGCGGCGGCGCGCGCCGCTGATTTCTCGCGCTCCACCGCTGCAAAGCGCAACAAGAAATACACCAAGCTCGACATCGCGATGAAATTGACTGCGAAGAAAATCAGGCTCACGCGCAACTGTGCCGGCGACAGTGTGACCGCCGATGCCGCAGTGCTGCTGTCGGCCCAGGCGGTCACAGCAATCAGAACCACGTAGGCGATGAACCAGGGTAGCGATTCGCGCGCACTGTAAAGCAGCACGGCTGCGACCGGCGCAAGCAGGCCCCACAGCACCACGCCGCTGGCAGCAACAAAATTGCCCATGCTCCACTGCAGCACAAACGGGAAAAACAAAAACAGCATCTGCTGCGCCGCGCGAAACAGATTGAAATTGCCGTTGTAGAGATACATCACCAGAGTGGTGATCGAGATCACCTGGTACCAAAACGGCACGGCCGCCGACACGTTCAAACCGAAATAACCGTAGAGCGCGTTCCAGAACATCGGCGCGGCTGTCATCAGGCCCATCGCAAACAGCAGCAACTGCTTTTGCAGTTTCACGCCGTCGGTGTCGCCAGGCTCGACGCCGGCAGCACGCAGGCGCGCCATCATCACCGAAAGCGACGTCATGGGCGCGAGAGGACTAGCGGAGGGAGCGACGCTGACATGGCCAGTGCAGGAGTTATCCTGTGGAGAAATTTCCAGCGTCGGAGTGTACAGGCAGATGCCGGCGAGGCGGTGTTTACAGCCCCAGAATGCGCCCGATCTCGGCGACGTACACGCTTTCGCGCATGATCTCGCCTTTCACCGCCTGCGCAGCGTCACGCACCGCGTGCAGGCCATCTTCAATCCAGCCATGTTTGGTTTTGGGCGAGCCGAGCACATTCTTGAGGGTCACGATCTCGTCACGCAAATCCTGCATGCCGTGGGTATTTGGCGGCGCTTTGGCGATTTCTTCTTCGAGATCGGCCACCAGGCGGTTCACGCGGGCCAGATCAAACGCCGGCCGCGCAGCCGGTTCAAGTGCGTTGGGTGCGTTCATGCGTGTTCCTCCGGTGAATGAGAAGTCAATCGTTCAGCGCCATGACAATAGGCTTTAGGCAGGGAAACTGCAAGTGCAATCATGCCCGGTGTCAATCATGCCTGGCGGAGGGCGCAATCAAGGGTGCGACAAGCGGCTCTCATTGCGCAAGCCGTCTTGCGCGGCAGCCGGCGCAGTGCACCGGTCACGCATGTGCGTGCGGCCGCAACGCAAACAGTACGCCGAGCGCCAGCAGCGACAAGGCGGCGGAAATGGCAAGCGCCGCCTGACCACCCCAGCCATCGAGGGCCAATCCGAACGCATACGGTGCGCCGGCCTGCATCACGCGCGCGCCGACGCCCAGCCAGCCTTGCGTGAGGCCATAACCTGCCGGGCCGAACAAGGCGAGCGGCAGCGTACCCTTGGCAATCGTGATCATGCCGTTGCCCGCACCGTGCAGCAGCGCGAACAGCGCGGCGAGCAACACCGGCACACCCCAGGCGCCGGGTACTGCGCCGACCGCCACAGCGCCGCCAAATACGCCGAGCAACACGCAGGCGAGCGGATGCAATGCCGTCGCCACCCGCGCGGTGATCAGTGCGTGCACTTTGTAGCGGCTGATGACGCCAAACTCGACCAGGCGTGCCGCCACTTGTGCAGGACCAAGCAGCGCCGCGGCCATCACCGCGCCGGCGCTGCCGGCGCCCATGGCAGTGAGCAAGCCGGGCAGGTGGGAAGCATAGGCAGAGGTCACGAACGCCGTAGTGGCGAAATACACCGCGAGCAATGCGAAGCTGCGCGTGCGCTGCGCCTCAGTGACAGCCTCGGTGACCGCCTCGGTAACAGGCGGTGGCGGCAGTTGCACTCGATCCGGAGCAGGCGCCTGATCGGCGCGCGTGGCCGGAGCGATGGCGTGTTCCGCCTTGGCTGGTGGCACCGGGATCAGGCGCCAGTTCACCGGTAGTGCCAGCAGCACATGCAAGGCCGCCCACACAAAGCAGGCAGCCCGCCAGCCGATCTCGGCGTCCATATAGGCCGTCAGCGGCCAACCCACCGTACTGGCAAATCCGGCAATGAGGGTGATGCCCGTGATCGGCTTGCGTGCTTCACTGCCGTAGAGGCGTACCAGCGCGGCAAACGCAGCGTCGTACAGGCCCATCGCCATGCCCGCGCCGAGAATGCACCACGCGGCAAACAGGGTCGCGACATGTTGCGTGACGCCGAGCAACACGAGGCCGGCCGCCAGCACCAGATTCGAGAGCATCAGCATGTTGCGCCCGCCTGCCCGGTCGATGGCCCGGCCCACCATCGGCCCCGCCGCCGCCATCACCAGCAGGGACACCGAGAAGGCGCCAAACACGGTCGCACGTGAAATGCCGAGGTCGCGCGCGATCGGCGTGGCGAGGATCGCCGGCAGATAGGTGGAAGACGCCCATGCCAGCGTCTGCGTCAGACCCAGCGCACAAACGACGCGGGTTTGCGTGATCAATAGAGCGATGCCGCCACCCGCGCATCTTGTTCGCGGTCGTACGCGATGCCATCAAAACCGCCGCCGTGATGACTGCGCCCGATGTCGGCAATCAGGGTGCCGGTGCTCGGCAGCGTACTGCGGCTGATCTGCGCCGAAGGCTCCCACAGGCGCGAGCGCACCAGCGCGCGCGAACACTGGAAGTACACGGTTTCGATGTCCACCACAATCACGCTGCGCGGTGCTTTGTCGCCGACCGCGAAGGCGGCGAGCAAGGCCGGATCGACCGTGATGCGTGCGCGCCCGTTGACGCGCAGGGTTTCGGCGATGCCCGGGATCAGGAACAGCAACGCGATGCGCGGATCGGCGATCAGGTTTTTGAGCGAGTCGATGCGATTGTTGCCGCGCCGGTCCGGGATCAACAGCGTGCGCTCGTCGTGCACCCGCACAAAGCCCGGGGCATCGCCGCGCGGCGATGCGTCCAGTCCGCCGGCGCCCACCGTGGCGAGCGCAACAAAGGGCGCTGCCTCCACAAATTTACGGTAGTGCGGATGCAGATAGGGCACTTCCTTGGCCAGCGAATTCGGATTGGGCGTGCCATACAGCGTATCAAGTGCGGCAGCGCTGGTGAGCTGGTGCGCGGGATCCAGGGCAAGGGAAGTCATGGGCTGGGCGGCAGGTAAAGGAAGGCAGGTAAGGAGAGACTGACGGCAGAAGCATAGAACATTCCGGGCTGATACCGGTTCGCGCGCGGCGTACGGCGAACCCGCCGACGGGCCCTCCCTATAATGGCCTCGCATGTTTCCCCTGTCCAATCAAAAAGTGTTCTACGGCTGGCGCATTGTTGCGGCAGGCTGTGCGATCCAGTTCCTGCAATCGGCATTGCTGCATCACGCCTTCGGCGTGTACTTCGCGGTGTTGCAGGAGGAATTCGGCTGGAGCAAGACCGCGCTTTCGGGCGCCGCCGCCTTGCAACCGATGGAAGCCGCCATTCTCGGCCCGCTCCTCGGCTGGATCATCGACCGCTTCGGCGCGCAAGGCATGATCCGCGTGGGCATCATCATTTTCGGTCTCGGTTTCTGTTTTCTCTCGACCATCAATTCGCTCGGCGGCTTTTACGCGGCGATCATCATGATCGCGTTTGGTGCCAGCCTGTGCGGCTACTTCCCGCTCAACGTCACCGTGATCCGCTGGTTCGAGCGCTACCGTGCCCGTGCCCTGTCGTTCATCACCCTTGGCCTCGCGCTCGGTGGCGTGGCCGTGCCGCTGGTTGCGTGGTCAATGCAGGTGTGGGGCTGGCGCGCCACCGCGCTCGGCTCCGGCATCCTGATTTTGAGCGTGGGCTGGAGCCTCTCGGGCGTGTTTCGCGGCCGGCCCGAGCAGCATGGCGAAATGGTCGATGGCATCGCTCCCGAACCGCCCGTGCCGGGTGCCGCGCCAGTGGTACCGCCGCGCGAATTCTCGGCCGGCGAGGCGCTGCGCACCTGGGCTTTCTGGCTGATCTCGCTCGGACACGGCTTCGCGCTGATGGTGGTCTACGCACTCAACGTGCATGCCATCACGCACATGAAAGAATCGCTCGGCTACACCGTTGCGCAGGCGTCGGTGTTCATTACCCTCACCACGCTGGCGCAGGTGGGCGGCG
>JANLTL010000362.1:0-3852 GCA_031362905.1 Burkholderiales bacterium
TTTCCGGTGGCGAAAACATTTATCCGGCTGAGTTGGAACATGTACTGGCTGACTGCGCGCAGATTTTGGACGCGGCGGTAATCGGCCAGGATGATGCCAAGTGGGGCGAAGTGGCCGTCGCCGTGATCGTCAAGAAACCGGACGCCGCCATCGATGAGGCCGGCATCAAGCAATTGTTCGAAGACCGCCTCGCCCGCTTCAAGCATCCGCGCCACGTCATTTTTGTGGACGCCCTGCCCAAGACGGCGCTTGGCAAAGTCCAGAAGACCATGCTCAAGGAACAACTGGCGTCGATGCGAGCTTGACCGCGGCGGCGAACCGTCGCGCGCCCTCAATACCCGATCGCCGCCCCATCACTGCGCGGATCAGACCCGCCCATGCGCAACCCGCTCTTCGGATCGATGGTGATGCCGTGCGCGTGGCCGGCGAGTTCGTTGAACGGCCCCCAGCGGTTGAGCTTGTGGCCGCGTCGCGCCAGTTCGTCAATCGTTGCTTGCGGGAACCGCGATTCGATATGCAAGGTGTCGCGGTCTTCGCCGAGGGCGAAGCGGCCCGAGAGCCAGCGCGGCGCTTCGACGGCTTCCTGGATGTTGCGTCCGTAGTCGATCATCGAGACATAGGTCTGCGCGTGAATCTGCGGCTGGCCGTCGGCGCCCATGCAGCCGACGACACCCCACAGTTTTTGATCGCGAAACGCGAGCGAGGCGATCAGCGTATGCAAGGGCGTCTTGCCGGGAGCAACACAGTTGGGGTGCGTCTCGTCGAGGGAGAAATAGGCGCTGCGGTTTTGCAGTACCACGCCCGTGTTGCCCGCGACCACGGCGGAGCCGAACACGCCATAGAGGCTGTTGATGAGCGCCGCTGCGTTCCCATCTTTGTCGACCGCCGCGATGAACACCGTGTCGCCTTTGAGGCTGCCGCAGGAGGGAATCTTGTCCCACGGCACTGCGCGTGCCGGATCCATCAGGCTGCGCCGCGCGTTGGCGTATTCCTTCGAAATCAGCATGTCCATCGGCACTTTTGCGAATAGCGGATCGGCCAGATGATGATCGCGGTCGTGATAGGCGATCTGCTTGGCCTGCACCATCAAATGCGCGTGATCGGCGCCGAGGCAGTCCTTCTTGTGCAACTCGAAGGGTTCGAGCAGGTTGAGCATTTCGAGCACCGTGAAACCCTGCGTGGGCGCGGGCGTCTCGAAAATCGTCACGTCGCGGTAGGTGCCCTTGAGCGCTTCGCCCCAGCGCGCACTTTGCGCCTTGAGATCATCTGCGATGAAGAAGCCGCCGTTCGCTTGCGAAAAGCGTGCGAGTTCACGTGCGACGTCGCCCTCATAAAACCCGCTGCGCCCGCCGTCAGCCAGCGCCGCCAGGGTACGCGCGAGATTGGGGTTGGCCAGTTTGCTGCCCGCGCGCGGCGCCAGGCCATCGGGCATGAAGATCGCCATCGTCTCGGCATGCGGTTTGAGATCGGCCTGTGCGCTATCGATCCAGCCGGCGAGGCGCTCGGTGACGGGAAAGCCGTCGCGCGCGTAGCCGATCGCTGCTTCAAGATCACGCTTGAGCGGCAGGCGGCCGTATTGACGATGCGCTTCCACCCAGCTCGACACCGCGCCGGGCGTGGTGAGCGTAGCGGGCAGGATGCCGCGAAACGGGATTTCGCTGTGGCCGCGTTCGCGAAACCATGCCGCACTGGCCGTTGCGGCGCCGCGCCCGCCGCCGTCCAGATAACGCACCGCATTTTGTTTGGCGTCGTAGATCAGCCAGAACGCATCACCACCGACACCCGTCATGTGCGGGTAGAGCACGGCCAGCGCACTGCTGGCGGCAATGGCGGCATCAACCGCCGAGCCGCCCGCGCGCAAGGCGTCGACACCGGCTTGTGACGCCAGTGCGTGCGGGCAGGCAACCATGCCATTCGGGGCCATGGTGACCGGACGGCCAGTGGTGATATTCATGAAGTGTGTTCCTGGGGAAAGAGGTGATCGCCGATAATGTCGGGCTGCGTCTGCCGTGCTGCGGCGTTGAGAATACGGCCACGTGAGCGAATGTAGTGGCGGCGCGCCATTTTATTGAGAACTTGGTGCATGATCGAAACCGTCGTTTGACGAGGCTGTCACTCGGTTGCCAACATCAATAGTTTCATGACTGCCTCCGTTTCCGCCACCGGCCCTTACGCACCCTTCCACTATCGCGACTTCCGCTTGTTCATCGCGATGGTGTTGATTGCTTCGCTGTGCCAGCAGTCGCTCGGCGTGGCGGTCGGCTGGGACCTCTACGAGCGTACCGGGTCGCCGATGGCGTTGGCCTGGGCTGGCCTTGCTCAATTCATCCCGGTGCTGCTGTTCTTTTTGCCCGCCGGCCAGATCGCAGACCGCTACGACCGCCGCCGTGTGGTCGCAGCGAGTTTGACGATGTGGGTCGCCGCATCCGCTGTTCTGGTGTGGAGCGCCGCGCACGCAGCCCCCGTCGTCACCATCTACGCGGCGCTGGTCGCTGTGGGCGCGTCAACCGTGCTCAATCGCGCCGGGCGCGACGCCCTGCTTTCGCAACTGGTGCCGTCCGCGTTGCTGGCGCGCGCCGTGACATGGAACAGCACAGTGTTTCAGACCGCGTCGGTTGCAGGGCCTGCCCTCGCGGGCTTGTTGATTGCTGCGCTTGGCACTGCCGGGGACAGCACGGGTGGCACCGCTGGAGCCACTGCGGCGAGCAGCGGGACCGGCGCATCCAGCGGCTCCGCGATCGCGGTATATGCCTTCAATCTTGGCGGCATGCTGGTGGCAATGGCGCTGGCACTGCTGATTCGCCCGCATCCGCTGGTGGCGGGCAAACGGCCTTCAACCTGGGCAGACGTTTTCGGTGGCCTCGCCCACGTCTGGCGCACCAAGGTGGTGTTGGGGTTGGTGACGATTGATCTCTTCGCCGTGTTGCTCGGCGGCGCGGTGGCGCTGTTGCCGATTTATGCCAAGGACATTCTGCACGTCGGCGCCACCGGTTTGGGCTGGCTCGCGGCTGCGCCAGCGGTCGGTGCCGTCTGTATGGCCTTCGTTCATGCGCGCGCGCGACCCGACCTGCACGCGGGGCGGGCGTTTTTGTGGGCGGTGGCAGTATTCGGCATTGCCACCATCGTGTTCGGGCTGTCGCGCTGGTACTGGCTGTCGTTCATGGCCTTGGTGGTGGTGGGCGCGGCAGACAATGTCGGCGCGGTGATTCGCCAGACTGCCGTGCAGCTTTACACGCCGGATGAATTGCGTGGGCGTGTGGCGGCCGTCAACCGCGTGTTCATCAGCTCGTCCAACGAGCTCGGTGCTGTTGAGTCGGGCCTGCTCGCGAGCCTGACCAACCCGGCGTTCACGGTGGTGGCGGGCGGCATGGCGGTGTTGTTGATCGCGGCGGGCGGCTTTAAAGTGTTCCCTGAATTGAAAAATCTGAAGACGGTGGGGGGATGATGACGCATGCAAAGGGGTTCATATTCGCTGCGGGCGGGCCGGTAGCCCGACAAGATGCGATGCGCGCACTTCACGTCGAGCGGCTGTTCGCGTGGCGCCTCGCGTGGCTGTGCTTGTTGCTGTGGAGTTTGAGCGGCGGCGCAAGCTCCGCGTTGGCGCAAACCTATCCCGCCAAGCCGGTAAAGATAGTCGTGCCATTTCCGCCGGGCGGCCCGACCGATATCGTCGGGCGCATGGTCGCGTCGAAACTGACTGATGCCTTCGGTCAGCAATTTGTGGTGGAAAACCGCGCCGGCGCCGGTGGCACCGTCGGGTCCGAAGCTGTGTCCCAGGCCGCGCCCGACGGCTATACCCTGCTCTATGGCAGCACCAGCACCCTGGCGATGGCGCCGGGCCTGTATCGCAAG
>JANLTL010000581.1:0-19021 GCA_031362905.1 Burkholderiales bacterium
GGTCACCACTGGGGTCACGGTGGACACGGCAGCGGCTGCCATGGCTGCTGTCACCATAGCAGCATTTGCTTGTATCCGCCCCCCCCCCCGCCTCCTCCGCCCCCCCCTTCGCCATAAGTTTGTTGTCGGAAGTATCGTTAAAATGCCGCAGAATTCTGCGGCATTTTGCTTTGTGGCGATTGGCTCAGCATCTTTTTACAATTGACCTATCCAAATGAAACTCACTCAGTATCGCCTGCACGGAGTTACGCCACAGATTCGACCCGCGCCAGCGCAGCGGCAGTGGATGGATGACACGCCAAATGCATATGCGTACCGCTGCCTGCCGCTCAACATTGCCAACATGCACGGATGGGAATTGCTTTGTCCAGTTGACTTTTCAGTGGAGTGGGATGGCAGCAATTCGCGGGACGGATTGGCAATCCGTACGGAGGCGGCGCCACACCTCAGACCGGTTAGTCACTTCGGTTCAGGTATCGTCACGCTCCATGTCGGTGCAGTATTTCGTACTGAGCCAGGCTATAACCTGTACGTCGGGGGACCCGCAAATGCCCCCAAGGATGGTATTTATCCCTTGACGGGGGTGATTGAGACCGATTGGGCGCCCTATAGCTTCACGATGAACTGGAAGCTCACGCGCGCAGGCGATCCCGTACGATTCGAAAAAGACGAACCGTTCTGCTGCGTGTTCCCCGTCAGCCGCAATTTGCTGGAACAGATTGAACCCGAAATTCGTGATATTGCGGACGATCCTCAATTGGCACACAATCATCATGTGTGGACTCAATCGCGTCTGGTCTTCAATACCGGCCTGAAAGTTGAGGGGTCAGAGGCGCAGAAGGACAAATGGCAGAAGGTTTACTACCGCGGCCTTCAACCAGATGGCGCGTCTGGCGTGCAGGATCATCGGACCAAGTTGCACCTGCGTGAATTCTCGTGGCCACCTACGACGCACGGTGGATGATGGCATCGACCCCAAGTCCGTGCACTTCCGCACGGCAATGCTGGCCAGCGCCGCCGGAGCGCGGGCAGCCACCACTCGGCGGCGGCGGGAGTTTTTGCTTGAAAATTGATCAGCCCCGAGGTACGATTGATTAGGGCTTGCGACCCGTTCCCATTTGATTCGGGGGCAAGGCAATGAATTACAGAGAGGTGTATATGCGTAAACACACGAAGGCGCTACCGGTTTTGCGAGGGCTATGGCAATGCCAGCGAGGATTTACCTTGATTGAATTAATGATCGTGGTGGCCATTATCGGAATTTTGGCAGCCATTGCATTTCCCTCCTACAGGGAGCACGTGGCGCGGGGGCAGCGCGCAGAAGCCAAGGGTGCGTTGACCGAGATGGCGCAGTGGATGGAACGTAATTACACTCAATCCAATGCATACACGCTCCAAGGCGATGGTACAACGGCGGTGACGACAGCCACTACTCTGCCGGTATCGCAGACGCCAAGGGACAGCTTGCCCAAAACCTACAATTTGAATCTGTCGAGCGTGGCATCTGCTTCATTCACCGTCAGGGCTGTGCCGATAACCGGCGCTGCGATGGCGAGCGACAAGTGCGGCACCCTCACGCTCGATAACACTGGAAGCAAAGGAATTACCGGCGGAACTAGCGGCACGACTGCCTCGGACTGCTGGAGTCGTTGACCATGCGTCTCTATTCGGTGTGGCTTCGGGTACTTTGGGTGGGTAGTGTGGCCTTTTCCACCCCAGCGTTGGCCCAAAAGCTATTGTTCAGCTGTGGAAATGTCTATCAGGAGCGCCCGTGCGCTGACGGCAAGGGGGCGCAAGTTGAATGACAACAAGAGTCTGCCCGCCGTTCCCGAAGTAGAAGCCAAGAAGGTGCGCAACGCGTCCGCGTCTGTCACCAGCGGTTTCGCTGCGGTTCAGTCTGTCCCGTTGCACGTTACGCCGTAAGCTTTTTTTTTGGCGATACCCTTGCAAGGGGGGGGGGCGTCGCGTAATTTGGTGTGCTGGTGTGGAGAGGTCGTGAAGTGCGCGCGTGGCCCACTGATAGGGTCAATACGGCGCGCCGGTCCGGTGGTATCAGCGCGTGAGGATGTGGAAGGCGGGCATTGAAGGGTGCTGACCAGGCACTGACATCGAGGTTGCAAATCTTGTCCAGCCGCGCCTTCAATCCGCTAAAACTTGCGCCCATGGCGGTCAGCAGTAAGCGCGGGACCAACGGCGACATCATTCTCGAGTCATCGCATCGGTTGATCGGGTTTCCCCGATGCACCGGCGAATGGCTCGAACACTGGGCACGAAAGGCACCGGAGCGCACCCTCTACACCGAGCGAGCGGCGGGCGGCTGGCGCAAGGTGTCTTATGCCGAAGCCTTGAGCGCTGCGCGCGCGATAGGCGCAAGCCTGCTGCAACGCCGGTTGTCAAATGATCGCCCCGTGGCAGTACTGTCTGACAACAGCATTGACCACGCCTTGCTTGCATTGGCCTGCCAATACGTCGGCGTGCCGATTGCGCCAATCTCGCCGGCCTACTCGCTGATGTCGAAGGATCATGCCAAGCTCCGGACGATTTTTCGCCTGCTCAATCCGGGACTGGTGTATGTGGCGGACGAGCAGAAATTCGCGCCCGCTCTTGCAGCGCTGACTGACTTCAGGTTTGAACTGGTGTCAAGCGCACCAGCTGGTGTGGCCGCTGCCGGTGGCGCCACTGCCGGTGACGCCACTGCAATCCCTGGTGGAGCGCATGGCATGGCACCCCCCGGAATGCGCCCGGCCACAGCATTTGCCAGTTTGCGCGCTACGGTGCCCGGCGCAGCAGTGGATGCCGCCCATGCCGCCGTTGGCCCCGACAGCATTGCCAAATTCCTCTTCACCTCCGGCTCCACCGGCGAGCCCAAAGCGGTGATCAATACCCAGCGCATGCTGTGCTCCAACCAGGTGAGCTGGCGCGTGCTTTGGCCATTTCTGGCTGACACGCCGCCCGTGCTGGTGGACTGGATGCCCTGGAACCACACCTTCGGCGGCAATGCCGATTGCAACATGGTGCTGGCCAACGGCGGCACGCTGTATATCGACGAGGGCAAACCCGCGCCGGGCCTGATCGAGAAAACTGCTGCCAACCTGAAAGAAATCGCGCCCACCATTTACCTCAACGTGCCGCGCGGTTTTGACATGCTGCTGCCGTTTCTGGAGAGCGACGCCGCGCTGCGCAAGAACTTCTTCTCGCGCCTGCAAATGATTTTCTACGCTGGCGCGGCACTGCCGCCCTCGTTGTGGGCACGGCTCGAAAAGCTCGGCATTGAAGAAACCGGCCGCCGCGTGCCGATGACCTCGGCCTGGGGTTCCACCGAGACCGCGCCGATGGCCACCGCCGTGCACTACGACATCGACAAGGCCGGGGTGATCGGCAATCCCGCACCCGGCACGACATTACGGCTACTGCCCATGGCGACCTCCGTAGGTGAATCCCACGGCAAAACAAAATATGAAGTTCGCGTCAAGGGGCCGAACGTGACACCCGGCTACTGGAAGCGCGATGACCTCACGCGCGATGCCTTCGACGAAGAAGGCTTCTACAGGATTGGCGACGCTGTGCGCTTTGCCGACGAGAACGACCCCGCGCGCGGCATCGAATTCGCCGGGCGTGTCGCAGAGGAATTCAAGCTCAGCTCCGGCACCTGGGTCCACACCGGCGCGTTGCGCGTCAAGGCGATTGCTGCGCTGGCCCCGGTTGCGCAGGATATTGTCGTTACCGGCCATGACCGCGACGCAGTCGGCTTCATGATTTTCCCCAGCCTGCCGGCCTGCCGGAATCTCGCAAGCGACCTGCCCGCAGATGCGCACCCTGAGCGGGTGCTGGCGCATGAGGCCGTGAAAGCCTTGGTACACAAGGGTTTGCGGGCCTTGCGTGATGAAGGAGGAGGCAGTTCCACCTATGCCGCGCGCGCGCTGTTGTTGCTTGAGTCGCCCAATATTGATGCCGGTGAAATCACCGACAAAGGCTATATCAACCAGCGCGCCGTGCTCGCACGTCGGGCGGAGCAAGTGGTGCAACTGCATGCAGCCGGAGTGGGGGCGGACGTCATCGTCCTCTGAGCGGCGCAGGCGCGGCGCCATGACCATCTATGGAGCGTTGCTCAAATCATGACAAAAATATGCCTCTTGCAAGGCTGTCATAAATTTTGGAATGATCAATCAGCGGGCCGGGCGTGATGCCACAGCGACCTGGCTTGCAGCGGGGCTCCGCACGTTTGGCGCTACACTTATTCCACGTTTCTAACGGTAGCCCCCGCCCCGCTCCATGAAGCTCTACACCTACTTCCGCTCGTCCGCCGCCTACCGCGTGCGCATCGCGATGCATCTCAAGGGTCTGGCTTACGATCCCGAGTTCATCCACCTGGCCAAAGGCAAACACAACGACGCCCCGTTCGGCGCCGTCAATCCCGCCAAACTGTTGCCGGCCCTGATCGACGACGGCAATCTGCTCACGCAATCGCTGGCGATCATCGAGTATCTTGACGAGACCCATGCCGCCGTACCGATGCTGCCGCAGACGCCGCTGGCGCGCGCGCGCGTGCGCGCCTTGTCGCTTCTGATTGCCTGCGAGATTCACCCGCTCAATAACCTGCGCGCACTCAAATACCTGAACCGCGAACTCAAGGTGAGCGAGGAGCAGAAGAACGCGTGGTACCGGCATTGGGTTGAAGACGGCCTCGCCAAGCTGGAGGCGATGCTCGCCGATGGCAAAACGGGAAAGTTCTGCCACGGCGACACGCCCGGCATGGCCGATTGCTGCCTGGTGCCGCAGATCGCCAATGGCAAACGCTTTGACTGCAATTTTAATCATGTACCCACGGTGATGCGCATCTGGGACGAGTGCAACAAACTCGAGGCCTTTCAAAGAGCGGCGCCGCAGAATCAGCCCGACAACGAGTAGGTTTGCAGCGCGAACAGGTTTCAGCGTGAGCAGGCAGTAGCGGATTAATTGCAGGAACGATGTAACGGTAGTTTGGACGACACACACGCAACGGTCACCATGCAGTGCGATGCGCTGCTGTGGCGTCATCTGAGGAGGGCTCCATCATGGAAATGAACAGTGGCACAGTGGTGCGCAATGCCGAAGAGCGCCAGCATTTTTACAATCGCATCGACAAGGAAAACCTCGCCCCGCTTTGGGAAGTGTTGAAGGGCCTGGTTCCAGGTGTCCCCAAGGCCACGATGAGCGCGCATTTGTGGGATTTCGACGCCCTCAA
Source organism: Burkholderiales bacterium (assembly GCA_031362905.1). Taxonomy (GTDB): domain Bacteria; phylum Pseudomonadota; class Gammaproteobacteria; order Burkholderiales; family JAEUOS01; genus CANJDH01. The sequence goes on from JANLTL010000581.1 coordinate 5,225, forward strand.
GAAATTTGTCATCGAATCGGGCAGCCTGTTGACTGCCGAAGAAGCCGAGCGTCGCGTGCTGGTGCTGGAAAATCCCGCACTGCGCGGCCAGTCCCTCATTACCGACGTGCTCTACGGCGGCTGGCAGTTGATCCTGCCTGGCGAGATCGCGCCGGCGCATCGCCACAGCCAGTCGGCCCTGCGTTATGTTCTCGACGGCGAGGGCGCCTATACGGCGGTGCACGGCGAGAAGACCAGCATGAGGCCGGGTGACTTCGTGATCACGCCGGCCTGGACCTGGCACGATCACGGGAACGACACTGAAAAACCGATGATCTGGCTCGATGTACTCGACCTGTCGATCGTTGCCCATTTCCACGGGCAATTTCGCGAAGAGTGGAGTGCGCCGCAGTTCCCTGTGACGCGCCCTGAAGGCGATGCCCTGGCACGTTATGGTTCGGGCTTGATGCCTGACGGCTTTCGTGCCGACAAAACCGATAGTCCGCTGACGTCACCGGTCTTCAACTATCCCTATACGCGCACGCGTGATGTACTCGACCGCATGGCGCGCAGTAGTGAGCCGGACCTGCATCATGGTCACAAGCTGCGCTATGTCAACCCGGTCGATGGCGGCTGGGCCATGCCCACCATTGCGACCTGGATGCAATGGCTGCCCAGAGGCTTCAACACACAGGCGTGGCAGTGCACCGATGGCTTGGGCTTCGTCTGCCGCGAAGGGCAGGGCGAGACGCGCGTGACTGCCGCCGATGGCAGCATCACGACGTTGAAGTGGAAACCCAACGACACCTTCGTCGTGCCTGGCTGGGCCAGGCATACGCATCATGCGAGTGAAGAAGCGGTACTGTTCGGCTTTTCTGACCGTTCAGCGCAGGAGAAACTGGGTCTGTGGCGCGAGCGCCGGCACTGAAAGTGCAAAGCGCGGCAGTGCGTTTTTCGGGTTGGTTTTTCTTCCAGGAGCCTCATTCATGATCCACGTGATTGCCCTCATCACCGCCAAGCCGGGCATGCGCGACACCATCCTCACGCATTTCCGCGCCAACGTACCGGCCGTGCGCGCCGAGAACGGCTGCATCGAATACGGTGCCGCAATTGACGCCGCCAATGCACCGCCGTTTCAGAAGCCGTGGGGGCCGGATACCTTTGTCGTCATCGAAAAGTGGGAAAGCATGGATGCCCTCAAGGCGCATGCCGCAGCGCCGCATATGGCGGCGTACGGTGCGAAGACCAGGGAATTCATCGCTGCGCGCGTGATTCATATTCTTGACCCTGCTTGATCGCGGCGATGACAGGCTGCCGCGGTGGCTACGAATTTCACTGGTGAAGCCTGACGCGGCGTGTGCGTCAATTTAATCAGGCAGCGGTCCGGAAACCGTTGGTGGTAAAACTTCACAGAAGGTTTTGTGTGAAAAGGCGCATCCACCAAGGCTTTCCAGGCAGCGACGCGGGGCGCCAGCATGGCTAGGCTGATACGCATAGTGCTAATTCGCCCGTGGCGATACCGTCTCTGGCGGGGCTGCCGCTTGCAATGCCGCCCACACCCGCCCCGGCGTAAACGGCAAGTCCATCTGCTTCACGCCGCGCGCTGACAACGCGTCAAGAATTGCATTCACTGCCGATGGCAGTGCGCCACTTACACCCGACTCGCCCGCGCCTTTGACGCCTAGCGGATTGGTAGTGCAGGGTGCGACGTGATGGCTGGTCGCGGGCGCGGGGAACAGCCCCGCGTGTGGCATCGGATAGTCCATGTACGAGGCATTGAGCACTTGCGCGGCATCGTCATGACAGAGGCGCTCGCCAAATACCTGCCCCAAGCCTTGCGCAATGCCACCCATGATCTGGCCTTCCACGATAGTGTGGTTGAGCACTATGCCAACATCATCGACGGCGGTGTAACGCACGATTTTTGTGAGGCCGGTATCGGCATCGACTTCGACTTCGCAGATGTGGCAGCCGTTGGGGAAGCTCATGCCCGGCGAGGTGAACTTGGCAAGGTTGGAGAGTTCGACCGGGACCCCATCGGGCCACGCAGCCGGCGCGGTCGAAGCCGTTGACGTGTCTGCGCTTGCCGGAAAGGCTGCTGCAACCGCCGGTGTCAACCCGCCCGCATAAGTGCCCGATGGAGCCGGTCGGCGCAAACGTGGGGTGATCTCCAGTATCGGAATCGCCAAGTCGGTGCCCGCGACGCTGAACGTACCGTGCGCAAACCCAATGTCCTGTGCCGAAGCCTCAAACAAATGCGCCGCGATTAACTTGCCGCGCCGGATCGCTTCATCGCAAGCCAGACTGAGCGCGCCGCCGGTCATCATGGTGGAGCGTGAAGCCACCGTGGCGACGATGCCCGGCGTGAGTGCGCTGTCACCTGCGACCAGCCGCACCTTGGTGGCATCAATACCAAGATGCCTGGCGACCAGAAGGGGAAACGTGGCGAGGTGGCCCTGGCCCATCGCCTGTGCGCCGGTGTGCAGGCTGACGGTGCCGTCATCGCCGAATTGCAGGTTGACCGGCTCTTCGAGAATGCCGCCGGCCACTTCGAGAAAATTGCAGATGCCGATGCCGCGCAGCAAGCCTCTGCGTGCAGACTCGGCACGGCGCGCGGCGAAATTGTTCCAGTCGGCCAGCGCCAGCGCCTTGTCGAGTACAGCTTCAAACTCGCCACTGTCATAGGTTTGCCCATTGACCGCTGCGTAGGGCATTGCCGACGCGGGGATCAGATTTTTGCGGCGCAGTTCGGCGCGATCAATTCCGAATGTTTCACTCGCGCGGTCGAGCAAACGCTCGATCAAATAAATCGCTTCAGGCCGCCCCGCGCCGCGATAGGCGCCAAGCGCGCTGTGATTGGTGAACACCATGCGCGAGCGAAGGCGGATCGACGGTACCCGGTAGACGCTCGACAAACAATTCTTGGTGTTGTTGGTGGCGACGATGGCGATGTAGGTCGAGGTGTAGGCACCGATGCCGACCTTCACATCGGCGCGGATGCCGAGGATGCGGCCCTCTGCATCAAATGCCATGTCAGCCTGGATCTTTGAATCACGCCCGCGGGTGTCGGTGAGAAAACTCTCCAGCCGCGATGCGCTCCACTTCACTGGCTTGCCGGTGAGCTTTGCAGCGAACAACAGCGCCGCATATTCCGGATACGCCTGCACCTTCGTGCCGAAGCCGCCGCCGACATCACGCGTCACCACGCGCAGATTTTCCGGTGCGATTTTGAGCACATGCTCGGCGAGTTGCTTGCGCACCACCATCACGCCTTGGGTGCTGGCGATCAGGGTGTAGTGGCCTGGCCCGCCACTGGTACTGTCAGCAGCGCCCCCGGCGTCCGGCGTCCACTGCGCAATCGCCGCGCGCGGCTCCATCGCCGCGGGCGCCAGCGGCGGATCATCCAATTCCACCGATGCAATGTGGAACGCTCGCGCAAATGCGGCGTCCGATGCCTGCTTGTCGCCATCCTCCCAATCGAGCGCGGCGTTGCCCGCCAGATGTGGCCACACGCGCGGCGCACCGGCTTCCAACGCAGCATCGATACTGGCCACCACTGGCAGCGCTTCGAGGTCTGCCTCGATCAGGTCGGCGGCATCCTGCGCAATCGCCGCACTATCGGCCACCACCATTGCCATCGCTTCGCCGACATGGCGCACCACGCCGTAAGCCAGCGGCGGCAGGCCGGCGGTAGCCATTGGTTTGCCATCACTGCCATTGAATACGGCCAGCGGGGCGATCACGCCAAGGCCGGCCTCCTGCATTTGTTTTCCGGTGATGACCGCACGCACGCCAGGCAGTGCGAGAGCGGAGGCGGCATTGATGTTGCGAATGCGCGCGTGCGCCTGCGTCGCGCGCAAAAAGCACGCGTGCAATTGACCGGGCAAATCGATGTCGCTGGTGTAGCTGCCGGCACCCTGCGCAAACGCAGACAGTTCATCGCGATCACCAAGGCGGCCATTGCCGAAGCGTAGGGTGTCGAAGTGCATGCGCAATCATCTCCTGTAGCGAATCTTCTATGGCAGATTCTCGCCGAGAATCAAAAATCACGCAGGATGCCGCGCAGATAAAATTCATCCTGGCCAAGCCTGTCACGGGCAGCAGATGATCGGAATCCACATGAAACAGGTATTACTGGACGGCACGCACAAGGCACGCGAACTGCGCAACGCACTTGGCCGTTTCCCCACCGGAGTGACGGTGATCACCACCTGCACGCCCGGTGGCAAGCGCGAAGGCCTGACGGCCAATTCGTTTTCCGCCCTTTCGCTCGACCCGCCGCTGGTGTTGTGGAGCATCGGCCGCAAGTCGGCGTCGATTGCAAGCTTCGTCGAGTCGGGTCATTTCGCCATCAACGTGCTGCGTGCCGGCCAGGCCGATATTTCGCACCGCTTCGCTACGTCCAGCGCGGATAAATTTGCGGGCCTGGCGGTCGAGTCGGGGTTTGGCGGCTCGCCCTTGCTGCCGGATGTGCTCGCCAGTTTCGAATGCGAGACCGAGACGACCATCGAGGGCGGCGACCATCTGCTGTTCGTCGGGCGCGTGCACCGTGTCTGCTATGGCGATGGTGAGCCGCTGATCTTCAACGCCGGACGCTACTCCACTGCCCAGCCCTTGCGTGCGGGCTCGGCGCAATTGGATCTCGATGCGGTATGGGGCGGGCTGGGTTGAGGCGGGTTGCGGCCAATGGGGCTACGCCTGCTGCGCAGGTGCTCGCTGCAACGCTGAAGCATTGACGGCAGCCGCCAAGGGTAGCCCAAGGGAACGCCACCGCGCATACGTGCTCAAGCCGCGCACCGGTTACCGGCCGTTGCGGGCATCGTCTTTGTCTACGGGGTGTTAACGCTCACAGACATGATGCTGTTGCGCGATGCGGCCGAAGGGTGCCAACTGCTGAGCAAATTGGGGCAACCCCAATGGCCGATTCACCTGCTGATGGACCGGGCCGATGAGGGGAACAAAACCCGTCAGTTGGCACTGGGCCAGGGGTTCATCCCGGCGCCGCCGCCGAAGTCGAGCCGGATCGAGTCTTGGGAATACGGCCGAGAGAGATACAAGCGGCGCAACGAGATCGACCGGCTGTTTCGCCGGCTCAAGGGATTTCGTCGCACCTTCTCCAGATTCGAGAAAGTCGACGTGATGTTCTTGCGTCTATTGAGTTCGCTTTGATCATCGAAGCACTTCGTTTGCGTTAACTCGCCCTGGCAATTGCGGCGACGCTCAAGCGCCCGCTGGGACAAAACCAAACATGGGACCGGCTGGCAACGCCCCCGATAGCAAGCGATGCCAACTTGGTGTCGGGGATGTTGAACCGCCGTTGGCGACACCGGCATTGAGCAGGGCGCACAGCTTGCCGTCGAAATCGCGGCGCGTGAGCAGGGCTGGAAAGGGGCGATACGCTCGCTTCGAGTGGTAGACCGGACGCGCAAAAAAAACGGGCCGCCTTGATGGCGGCCCGTCGGAATGCTTGTTTGCCGAAACTTACTTCTTGGGGTCTACTTTCGGAGTGTCTTTCTTGCCATCAGCCTTGGGGGCGTCTTTCTTGGCGCCGTCTTTTTTGGCATCGGCCTTGGGGGCGTCTTTCTTGGCGCCGTCTTTCTTGGCATCGGCCTTGGGGGCGTCTTTTTTGGCGTCAGCCTTCGGCGCATCTTTGGCCTGTGCAAGTATCGCAGTGGAAGATACGGCGAACAAGCCGGCAACGATGGCAGCAATCAATTTTTGCATCACTAATTCTCCTCGGATCTGAAAAAGCCGTGCTCTGCGGTACGGTCTTCGGGATGGCCCCCGCAAAACGGAATGTTCCGGACGAGCCAGACGAAATGATATCAAAACCAGCCGTTTGGATACCCTGGCATTGACCGTCTTGTCCGATCTTGTCTGGGTACCGGCGTCTGGTCTGGCCGACCGGGATTGCTTCGCCTCGACTATTCCCGTTACCCATCCAGTTTCGCGGTGCGCGACAATTCTCTCCACTTGCGGATATCGCTTTCCACCCGTGCCCGCATGTCCTCCGCCGGGCCGCCGGCAGGATCGGTGCCGATTGCCAGCAAGCGTGCCCGCACCGCCTCCTGCCCTAGCACCTGGCGCAGGTCGGCATTAATGCGGCTGATCACGCCGGCCGGCGTTTTCGCCGGCGCTGCCAGGCCGAGCCATGAGGTGACCTCGAATCCGGCCAGGGTTTCGGCCACCGTCGGCACGTCGGGAAACGTGTCCATGCGCGCCTTGCCGGTGACGGCGATGGCGCGCACCGCCCCGCCCTTGATCTGCGGAGTCGAGATGGTGGGTGCGGCAATCATCAGGTCGAGGCGGCTGCCGATCAGCTCGGTGAAGGCGTTGCCCTTAAACGGCACGTGCAGCAGGTTGGTGCCGGCCATCGCGTTGATGAGCTCGCCGGTGAGGTGTTGCGTGGTGCGCACGCCGGGTGTGGCGAAGGTGAGCTTGCCGGGGTTCCTGCGTGCGAAGTCGAGTGCCTCGCGCAAGGTCTTGAATGGCGAGTCGGCCTTGACCAGCACCATGAAGGCGAACCGGCTGACCAGGCCGAAAAAGCTGTAGTCGCGCAGCAGGTCGTAAGGCAGCTTGCCTTCCGTGGCCGATTGGGTGGCGGCGTTGACGCCATCGCCGCCGGTGAGCATCATCAGGGTGTAGCCATCGGGCTCCTGCGTGGTGACATAGGCGGTGGCAATGCGTCCGCCGGCGCCGGGCCTGGGTTCGATCACGATCGGCTGGCCGAGACGCTCGCTCAATGCCTGGCTGATCGCACGGCCCACGGTGTCGGGGTTGGAGCCGCTGTCGTAGCCGTGCACGATGCGCACCGGTTTGGCGGGCCAGGTCTGGGCCTGTGAAAACGGCGTCAGGCTCGGGAGTGAGAATACTCCAAGAGCCTTGATGGCAGCGCGTCTGCGGGGGTTGGGGGCGCGCATGGCCTAGATCACCTGTGCCTTGCCGTCGGAATACGAAACGCGCAAGGTGATCGTGCCTTCATTCATCATCCATTCGCGTACCGTAAATTCGCGCATGCCGCTTTTGTGCATCGGGTCCGATGCCGCAATTTCGGCGGCCTCGGCATGCGAGGCGGCGCGCACGATGACCAGGCCTTCGCCCTGCCACAAGTCGGAACCGGAGGGGAAAAGCGGACCTGCGCCAAACATGATGCCGCGCCGTTCCAGGTCCACTTGAAACTCCAGGTGGGGCGGCACCATTTCACGCATTTTTTCCAGGGTTACGCCGGGTGCCGGCTTGGTGGAAATCACATACAACTCCTTTTGCAGCATCTTGTGGGTGCCGCCTGCCTTGATTGCCTGTTTCGGAATGCCGGTGGTCATGGGTGCTCCTTTTGTTTGCGGGTTTGACGGCGCAACCGCTCATTGCTGCGCAATTTTCGATTCGGCGATGACTTTCTTCCAGCGCGCCACTTCATTGATGACGCGCTCTTTCATTTCCTGGGGCGTGCTGCCGCGCGCTTCGCCGCCAAGGGCTTCGAGACGGGCGCGTACCTCCGGAATCTGCAACACCCTCAGCACTTCGGCATTGAGGCGCTCTACGATCGGTTTCGGCGTGCCGGCCGGGGCGGCCAGTCCGATCCAGGAACGCACGTCGAAGCCGGGCACGCCTGCTTCATCCGCCGTCGGCACGTCAGGCATGCCGGGCCAGCGCGTGCCGCCCGAGGTCGCTACTACCTTGAGTTTGCCTGCCTTGACATGGGCGACAGCGACCGTGGGCGTGGCGACCACCAGCGGAATGTCGCCACCCAGGAGGCTGGTGATCGCCGCCGCGTCGCCCTTGTACGGCACATGCAGAAACGGTGCGTTGGCCATGCTGGCGAGCAGCGCGCCGGTGAGGTGGTGGGTTGAGCCGATGCCGGCGGTGCCGTAAGCCACCGACTCGGGCCTGGCCTTGGTCGCGTCGATCAGCGCGCGCAGGTTCTGATACGGCGAGTCACTGCGTACCGTGAACAAAAATGGAAATTGCGAGATGGTGGAAATCATCTCGAAGCTATCAACCGGCTCGAACGGCAGCGATTTGTAGAGCGCGCCCGAGGCGGTATGGCCGCCGGTCATCAGGAGCAGGGTGTAGCCGTCGGGTGGCGATTTGGCCACGGCGTCGGAAGCAAGGTTGCCACCGGCGCCGGCGCGCGCCTCGACCACGATCGGCTGGCCGAGGGATTTGGTGAGTTCGACGCCGATCACGCGCGCGATGGTGTCGGCGTTGCCGCCGGGCGCAAAGCCCTGCAGTATCTTGATCGGGCGGTTGGGGTAGGCCTGGGCGTGGGCGTCGAGGCTCGCGGTGGTGATTGCGGCGGTCAGTGTGAGCGCGCAGCTGGCAAGAATGCGTTTCATGGTTTGTCTCCGGGATGCACCGGCGCGCCGCTCTGGTGGCGGCTGCGCCGGGGTGAACAGGGTTTTACGCTTCGTCGACGATCGGGTTGCGCAGGATGCCGAGCTTCTCGATCTCGACTTCGCACACATCGCCATGCTTCATGAACACCGGTGGCTTGCGGCTCCAGCCCACACCGCCCGGCGTGCCGGTGACGATCACGTCGCCCGGCTCGAGGTTCCAAATCGTCGAGCAATAGTTGATCAGGGTCGGGATCTTGAAGATCAGCATGCTGGTGTTGGACGACTGCATCACCTTGCCGTTGAGGCGCACTTCGAGCTTGAGGTTGTTCGGGTCGGGGATTTCTTCCGGCGTCACCATGTAGGGGCCGAAGGGGCCGGTGCCGACGAAGTTCTTGCCGGCGGCGATCTGCTTGGCGTGGAACTGGAATTCGCGGATGCTGGCATCGTTGTAACCGGCGTAGCCGGCGATGTGGCTCATCGCCTCACTCTCGGGAATGTGGCGCCCGCCCTTGCCGATGATGACCGCCATCTCGCCTTCCCAGTCGAGCTCGACCGAGATTTTCGGGCGGATGATCGGCTCGTTGTGGCCGATCTGCGATTGCCAGTAGCGCATGAAGATGGGCGGGTGCTTGGAGAGTTCGCGCTGCAGGCCGGCGGCGACGACTTCCTGGTGATGGTCGAGGTAGTTGCGCACCAGCAGGATGATTTTTTCCGGTTTGGGGATCACCGGCAGGTATTTGATTTCGGAGAGGGGAATCGTCGCCGCCTTGCCCTTGATGACCTCTTCGCGGCGTGCGTAGTCGGGGCTGGCGATGAAGGCGACGAGCGTCGGGTATTTGGTTTCTTTGCCGAGGTCGATGATGGCCGCATTGGCACCATCGCCGATTTGTGCGCCCCAGGATTCGCGTTCCTTGTGGCTGAATGACAGCAGTTTCATTGCTTGTGGCTCCTTGTGAAAATCGGTTCGGGTGACTTAGTTCAGTAAAACTAGTTCCACGGGCCGAGGAAGGCCTCGCCCAGGTAGGTGTCGGTTTGCGCTTCGATGGTGTCGGGCCAGTTGGCGTTGTCGATCTTCAGCCGCTGCGCAGCTGGGCGCGGCCTGCCGTCCCAGCCGACCTGCTCCATGCCGTAGTAAAGCTGAATTGCGTGGCCGTCGGGGTCGATGGCGAAGGCGCAATGGTCGATGCCGGGGAAGAGCTCGGGCGGCAGGTGCTTGACGGTCACGCCCCCGGTCTTGAGAAATTTCATCGCGTCTTTCAACTGCGCATAGTCACCGACCTGCATGCCGAGCGAGAACACCGTCGTGCCGGGGTGCAGCCCCAGTTCAGTGCGCAAGGCGATCGGGTAGAGCGCAATCGAGTGATGCTCGGTGTTGGCGCGCAGGAACACGCAGCGGTGTCCTTTCCACGTTACCTCTTCGGTGATCATCAGGCCGAGGGTGTCGCGATAAAACGGCAGCGAGGCGCCCACATCCTTGACGAAAATCCGTACCGGCCCGACACGCACGATCTTGAAGGGGCGGCCGAGCAGCACGCCGCCGACGTCGTAACGTTCTTCGCGCGTTTCGTTCTGGCGCCAGCCGGTGGCCGGGTCCACGCCTTTGGCCAAGCCGGCTTTTACTTCCGAATATTCGGAAGGGTGCGGCAGCGGCGGCGGCGCGGTGTAGCGCGTCTCGTGCATCGCCAACGGTTTGCTCACGCCGTCCCAGCCGACCTGCTCGATGCCGTAAAAAATTTCGTTGACATGGCCGTCGGGGTCGAAAGGGTAGGCATTCCAGTTCGAGCCGGGCAGGTCGCGCCCTGACCGGTGAATCCGCAGACCGAGACGCTTGAAATAATCGTAACCTTCGACCACTTCGCGCAGGCTGCCGACCTGCCAGGTGATCTGGTTGGTCGTGACTTCGGGAAACTCGTTGGGGAATTTGTAATTGGCCGAGAGTGCCTTGCGCGGGAAAAACACGAACGAATGGTGTTCGCTGCCGTGGCGCGCGAAGTAGCCGATCACCGGGCCGACTTCTGGCAATTCTTCTGGTTTGAACCGCGGCGCCAGGTCAAGCTTGTCGGTGATGCGAAAGCCGAGCAAGGATTCATAGAAGCGTCGCGACACTTCGGGGTCGGCCACATTGATGCCGAAGTGGCCCAGGCGGCGCACCTTGAAAGGGCGTGGCAGGCGGACGCCGCCGACGGTGTAGCTCGCGGCAGTGGTAGGGGTTGAGTCGCCAGACTCCATGCAGGTCTCCTTGAAAACTGTGCTCAGGCGCCCGCGCGCCCGGCGGATTTTTTGTAGTCGGCGAGCGACTGCACCTTGTCTGCCTTGTTCATCGCCGCCTCGACGTTGTCGGCGGTACGCGTGGTGTGCTCACGCAGCAGCGACAGCGCCTCCGCTTTGTGGCGGGCGATCACGGCTTCCATGATGCGGCGGTGCTCGGCGGCCTTGTGGCGCGGCTCCTTGCGGTAGCGCATCGACAGGCGGCGGTAGCGCTCGGCCTGGTCGAACAGGCCCGAGCACAGAGTCAGCAGTTTGGGCGAAGAGCAGCCCGACAGCAGCGCCATGTGGAAGTCCTTGTGGCGCACCGACCAGTTGGCGTTCAAGGTTAGCGGCAGGCTTTCCGCGCCGGTTTCGATCTTCACCAGCCAGTGCAGGGCCGACACGATGCGTGCTTCCCAGGCGTGGCCGCCGTGCTTCATCGATTCTTCAAGGGCTTCGCAATCGAGCATCAGGCGCAGACGCGTCACGTCGCGCAGATCGGCCACCGACACCGGCGCGGCCCAGAAGCCGCGGCGCTCGTCGGCGCGCACCAGGCCTTCGGTGACGAGGCGGTTGAGGGCTTCGCGCAACGGGCTGCTCGACAGGCCGTGGTCGCGCTGCAGGCTGTCGATCTTGAGTTTTTCGCCCGGCTCGAATTCGCAGCGCAGAATCTTGCCGCGCAGGGTCTGGTAGGCCACTTCGGAGAGGGGCGCATCGGTTTCGGTGACAGAGGCGGCGGATTGCATCGTGCAGGCAACAGTGGGATCGAACAATCTGAATCGTTGGTTGGGGGCGTTGGGGAATTTCTTATTTTATGCACAAAAATAATTTTTGTGCAAATAAATATTAAGCCGCCGCCGCGCCGGCGCGTCAAGGCGGAAATTCGAGGCCTTGCTCGACTCTTTGCCGCTACACTTAAAATCCCGCGCTTTTGTCATCCGCGCGATAGCCGGAGCGGGAGGGGCTTCCCCTATAATTCCCAAGGTTAACGCTTACGTCAACTTCCTTCACTTCCGCAATTATTTCTGCCGAGGCATCATGAAAGTTCTGGTACCGATCAAACGCGTTGTCGATTACAACGTGAAAGTGCGCGTCAAGGCCGACCAAACCGGGGTCGAGACCGCCAACGTCAAGATGTCGATGAATCCCTTCGACGAAATCGCGATTGAAGAAGCAATGCGCCTCAAGGAAGCCGGCATCGCCACCGAAGTGATCGTGGTCTCGTGTGGGGTGGTCGCGTGTCAGGAGACGCTGCGCACCGGCCTCGCTATCGGCGCGGATCGCGCGATCCTGGTTGAAACCGATGTCGAACTCCAGCCGCTGGCGGTCGCCAAGCTGCTCGCGGCCGTCTGCAAAAAAGAAGTGCCCGGCCTGGTCATCCTCGGCAAACAGGCGATTGATGATGACGCCAACCAGACCGGCCAGATGCTCGCCGCGTTGCTGGGCTGGCCGCAGGCGACGTTTGCGTCCAAGGTGGTGATTGCGGATGGCAAGGCGCAAGTCACGCGTGAAGTCGACGGCGGCCTCGAGACCATCAAGATCAACATGCCGGCCATCGTGACGACCGACCTGCGTCTGAACGAGCCGCGTTACGTGACGCTGCCCAACATCATGAAGGCGAAGAAAAAGCCGATGGAGAACCACAAGCCGGCTGATCTCGGTGTCGATGTCACGCCGCGCTTGAAGACTCTCAAGGTCACCGAACCACCCAAGCGCAGCGCCGGCATCAAGGTGCCCGATATCAAGACGCTGGTCGATAAACTGAAAAACGAAGCGAAGGTGATCTGACATGGCATCACTCGTTGTAGCCGAACACGACAACGCGTCCCTCAAGGGCGCCACTCTCAACACCGTGACCGCCGCAGTGAAGTGCGGTGGCGATGTCCACGTGCTTGTCGCTGGCAGCAACTGCGGCCCGGCCGCGCAGGCCGCCGCGCAAATCGCCGGCGTGTCCAAGGTGCTGGTTGCCGATGCGCCGCATTTCGCCGATGCGCTCGCCGAGAATGTCGCCGCGCAAGTGGTCGCCTTAGTGAACAATTCGGCGGGTGCGTATTCGCACATCCTCGCGCCCGCTACCGCCAATGGCAAGAACATCCTGCCGCGCGTCGCTGCGCTGCTCGACTGCCAGCAAATTTCCGAAATAATTTCGGTCGAGTCGCCCGACACCTTTGTGCGCCCGATCTATGCGGGCAACGCACTGGCTACGGTGCAGTCGTCGGATGCAAAAAAAGTCATCACCGTGCGCACCACCGGCTTTGACGGGGCGGCCGCGACCGGCGGCAGTGCGGCCGTGGAAACCGTTGCGGCACAAGGCGATGCGGGCATCTCCTCATTCATAGGCCGCGAAGTGGCGAAGTCCGAGCGCCCCGAACTGGCCGGTGCCAAGATCATTGTGTCGGGTGGGCGCGGCATGGGTTCGGGCGACAACTTCAAGATTCTCGAACCGCTGGCCGACAAGCTCGGTGCCGCCATGGGCGCCTCGCGCGCCGCCGTCGATGCGGGCTTCGTGCCCAACGACTGGCAGGTCGGGCAGACCGGCAAGATCGTCGCCCCCAACCTCTACATCGCGGTTGGCATCTCGGGTGCGATCCAGCATCTGGCCGGGATGAAGGATTCCAAGGTGATTGTCGCCATCAACAAGGATGCCGAAGCGCCCATCTTTTCAGTGGCGGACTACGGCATCGTCGGCGATTTGTTTACGCTGGTGCCGGAGCTTGTCGCTGAGCTCGGTTAATCGTTAACGGTTTTCAAGCATGAAGAGAAGGGCGCCGGAGAACGCGCCCTTTTTGTTGGACATCATCAAGAGGAACGAGACATGAGCTACGCCGCACCGGTCAAAGACATCAAGTTCGTCATCAAGGAGTTGGCGGGCCTCGCCACCATCAACCAGTTGCCGGGGTGTGAGGATGCGACCGAAGAGACGGTCGATGCCATCCTCGAGGAGAACGCCAAATTCTGCGGCGAGGTACTCGCTCCGCTCAACTTGAGCGGCGATGTCGAGCACAGTGTGCGCAACGCCGATGGCAGCGTGACGACGCCCAAGGGCTTCAAGGAAGCGTTCAAACAATTTGGCGAAGGGGGCTGGCAGGGCCTGCATCACCCCACTGATTTTGGCGGACAAGGCTTGCCCAAGCTGGTCGCGACCACCGGCATCGAAATGATCAATAGCGCCAACCTCTCGTTCGCGCTGTGCCCGATGCTCTCCGACGGCGCGATAGAAGCGATCCTGCTCACC
>JANLTL010000380.1:0-10732 GCA_031362905.1 Burkholderiales bacterium
AAGTGATACCTCGCTGCCCGCCCCACCGCCTACCTTGCCGAATGGGCCACACAGTTTGCCGTCTGCGTCGAGCGGACCATGTCCCGACACATAGGCACGATTGCCGCGCACGCGCACCGGCGCAAACGGCAGGCGCACGCCGGGCGGCAGCTGCAATGGTGCGGGCAGGACAATGCCCAGATTCTTCAGTTGTTGTTCTGCTGACATGACGTTGACTCCGGATGATTGATCGAAAGGCCCGCAGATCGTCGTGCGTGGCCGCAATGCAGCTTCAGCAAAATACGGACTGAACGGCGGGAACGCGCGCATGAGTCACGGACGGCAGCGCGATTACACTTGCTCTTTGCTGCCGGCGACGCTGCTTCCCGTGCAGGACAATCGGCGCGCACATTCCATACCTTCCATACCTTCCGCACCTCCACCCGGCCACACAATTTTATTGGGGAGTTCATCATGCCACTGATCCACATCGAACTATTTGAAGGCCGCAGCCACGACCAGAAAAAGGATCTCGCCGCTGCCATCACCCGCGAGACCGTGCGCGTGCTCGCTTGCGCGGACACTGCGGTGGACATCATCTTTACCGACATCAAGAAGCAGGACTGGGCCACCGCCGGCGTCCTCTGGTCTGAAAAGCAATAGGCCGCCACCATGCCCACGATGCGCGCTTACCAGTACATCGCCGGCCTGCCTACCCCGGCAGGCCATTTCTCCGACTTGTCCAGATCCGACTTGCCGCCCGGCGGTGCATTGGTCAGGGTTGCCTATTCGAGCGTCAACTACAAGGATGCGCTGGCCGCCGCCGGCCGCAACGGCTTGATCCGTCAATACCCGCGCATCGGCGGCATTGATTTCACCGGCACGATCGAGTCGTCGGATGACCCTGCGCACCAGCCCGGCACGCCGGTGGTGGTGCATGGCTTCGGCGTCGGCATCGATCACGATGGCGGCTACGCACAATGTGCGCGCGTGCCCGCCGAATGGGTGCTGCCCTTGCCGGCCGGCATCAGCCTGCTTGACGCAGCCACACTCGGCGTGGCGGGGTACACGGCGGCACTCGCGCTCGACGCGATGGAACTGAATGGACTCACGCCTGCCGCGGGGCCAGTCGCAGTGACCGGCGCCACTGGGGGTGTTGCGAGTGTCGCCATCGATCTGTTGTCGGCGCGCGGCTATCACGTCGCTGCCATCACCGGCAAGGCGAGCGAAGCGGACTACTTGCGAAGCCTGGGCGCCGCCGAGGTGTTGCCCCGCGACACCTTCGGGCCTGGCAAGAAACCTCTCGACAAGGCGGTGTGGGCGGGAGCGGTGGACTCAGTGGGCGGCGAAACCCTCGCTGCGCTCCTTCGCGCAATGCAACTCGACGGCGTGGTGGCAGCGTTCGGCAATGCCGCCGGGGCTGAGCTCGCCACCACGGTGCTACCCTTCATTTTGCGCGGCGTGCGCCTGCTCGGCATCAACGGCAACAGTCCGATGCCGCTGCGCACGCGCATCTGGCGGCGCATCGCGACTGACCTGGCGCCGCGTCATCTCGATCAGATTCGCCGCCTGATTACCCTGCCGCAGCTGCCCGAAGCCCTCGCGCAGGTGCTGGCGGGTGGGGCGCGCGGACGTTTTGTGGTGAACATGCAGGCCTGATTGACGGCAGGTATTCTGACCGCACATTCAAAGCAAACGGAGAACCAGAGTGGCAAACGTAAAACGTGAACGCAGTGGCGCAGTGGGTATCCTGACCCTCGACGAAGCAGCCAGCCTGAACGCCATGACGCCCGCGCTGCTCGGTGATCTCGCCGCCGCGATTGGCGAAATGGGCAGCGACCACAGCGTGCGGGCCTTGGTGCTTACCGGAGCCGGCCGCGGCTTTTGCTCCGGCCAGAACCTCAAGGCCTTTCAGAGTCTCGGAGACGATCTGGTCGCCGGCGTCATGCGTCTGTACTGGCCGGCGTTCAAGGCCTTGCGTGAGTGCCGCGTACCCGTGGTGATGGCCGTCAATGGCGTGGCGGCAGGCGGTGGTTTCAGCCTCGCCATGTCGGGCGACCTGATTGTCGCCGCGCGCTCGGCCACTTTCATCCAGGTGTTTTCGCGCATTGGCCTGGTTCCCGATCTGGGGTCCACCTGGCTCCTGCCGCGCCTGATTGGGCGCCAGCGCGCACTCGAACTGATGTTGTTCAACCAGCCGCTGTCAGCCGAAAAGGCCGCCGAGTGGGGCATCGTGCGCGAAGTGTTCGATGATGCGCAATTGATGGAAGGCGCACTGGCGCTGGCGCAAAAACTCGCTGCCGGACCGACGCGGGCGCTGGTGGCGACGCGGCAATTGCTCGAAGAGAGCGAGCATGCAGACTACGCGACGCAATTCAAACTTGAGATCGAATTGCAGTCCGTGATGAATGCCACGCACGATGCCATTGAGGGCCGCACGGCCTTTGTTGAAAAGCGGCACGCGCAATTTACTGGCCAGTGACCGACGTGCGCTGGCATCGCGAACCATGAGGCTTGTCGAGGAGACCGTCAGATGAATGCAGAACGCAAATATCAAACCCGCATCAACGCAGAACGAGCGATCAGCGGCTGCGCCAGCCTGACAAGTCCGGCGCGCCGCCACCATCTCGCAACACTGCTGGCTGGTGCCGGTGGCATCGCGCTACCTATACTCACCACCTCTGGCAACGCCTTCGCGCAAGCCGCCGCCACGCGCGCCGAGCCATGGCCGCAGCGCCCGGTCAAACTCGTCGTCGGCTTCCCCGCAGGTACCTCGCCTGACCTCAACGCGCGCATGTTGGCCGACCCGTTGGCGCAAGCGCTGGGCGTCTCCGTGGTGGTGGAAAACCGCGCCGGGGCCGCCGGTGTCCTCGGTGCCGAAGCGGTCGCCAAGGCCACCGACGGCCACACCTTCGGCATCATTGGCATTGCCGCGCTCACCATCGTGCCGCATCTCAACCCCAAACTGCCCTACTCGCCGAAAGACTTCAAACCGGTCACGGTGATCGGCAGCTCACCCATGTTGATTGTCGCGGCCAACTCGGTCCAATTTAAAGACGCTGCGGATTTTTTCCGCGTCGCACGCGAGTCCGGAACGCGCTGGAACTACGGCTCGCTCGGTGTCGGCTCGACCGCCCATCTCGGTGTCGAGTTGATCAAGGCCAGCACCGGTATCGAAGCGCAACACGTGCCGTTCAATGGCGCGCCCGCGGTGATGGCCGCGATGGTGAATGGCGACGTGCAGTTCGCCTCGCTGCCGATTGGCGCGGCCCTCGCACAGGCGCAGGCCGGGCGCATCCGTGCGGTGGCGCTGACCTCAGCGAACCGCAGCATTCTCGCCAGTGGCGTGCCCTCCTTGCCTGAAGCCGGCGTCGCAGCACTCGATATCGAAATCTGGAACGCCGTGATGGCGCCGGCTACTACGCCCAAGCCGGTGATGGACAAGTTCAGCCGCGCCGTGCAGGCAATCATCCGCTCGGAGGATTCGCGTCAAAAGCTGTTCGCGCAAGGCTGGCGCGCCGATGGCACCACCCCCGAAGCCCTGGAGCGCCGCATCAAGGACGAAAGCGCGATGTTCGCTGCCGTCATCAAGAAGCGCGGCATCACGATTTGATGCGTCACCGCGTCTCGCTCGCCCACCTCACGGTAATCGACGCCACACCGCTCGAATTGATCGACGCGGCCGCCGCAGGGAGCTTCGACTCCATCGGCCTGCGCATCGTCGCACCCATGCCGGCTGACCACATCGTTCCGGTGATCGGCGATGAAGTCATGCTGTGCGCCATCGAAGCGCGCCTCGCGCATACCGGCGTCGACATCCTCGACATCGAAGCGGTATGGCTGTTTCCTGATACGGTGGTCGAGTCATACGAGGCCGCCTTCGCCACCGCGCAGCGCCTGAAGGCACAACATATTCTGGTGGTCGGCAATGACCCGGACGAGTCACGCATGATCGACAACTTTGCGCGTTTTTGCGAACTCGCCCGCCCCTACGGTTTGAAGGCAATGCTCGAATTCATTCCCTACTGCCATACGCGTACGGTGATGGATGCGCACCGTGTCGTCACCACCGCAGCGCAGCCCAACGCGGGCGTGCTGATCGATGCACTGCATCTGTCGCGCTCGGGTGGCCACCCGGATGACTTGCGCACGCTTGATCCGGCGTGGCTGTTGTACTGCCAAATTTGTGATGCACGTGCGCTACGGCCCGCGACGGTGGATGCGCTGCCGCCAGGGGTGCCGATTGGGGTGGAGGCGCCGTGCGTGGCATACGCCGCGCTCCCAGCGGTGGAACGCGGACGCTTGTGCGGCGCGGCGGTGCGGCGATTTCTGGATACGCTTGCACGGCGCGCCCCATCGCCATGAGTACGTTCGAAACCGGCGAGCGCGCCCGCCTCGACGCGCCATTGGATGCCCGCACGCGCCTGTTCGCCATCCTCGGCCACCCGATCGATCACGTGCGCGCACCGGTGGTGTGGAGCGCCCTGTTCAAGCGCTACGGCATCAACGCTGTGTTCCTGCCGGCGCACGTAGCGCCACAGGACTTCGATGCCGCCGTCACGGGCTTCAAGTGCCTGAAAAACATCGATGGTTTGATGTTCACGATGCCGCACAAGGTGGCGGCGCTGCGCCATGCGGATGACATCACGGAGCGTGCGCGCCGGGTAGGGTCACTCAATTTACTGCGGCCCAATGCTGATGGCACCTGGAGCGGTGACAACGTTGATGGCGCCGGCTTCATTACCGGCCTGGAAGCCGATGGCATCAGCATCGACGATGTGCATGCCTACGTGCATGGTGCAGGTGGGGTTGGCACCAACATCGCATGGTCGCTGGCGACCCACACGACGCAGCGGCTGGCCAGCCTCACCTTGTTTGACATTGACAGCGCACGCGCCACAGTTCTTGCGGCGCGTATCACAGAGGCATGCTCGCTCAGCGTCAGAGCAGGACAGATCGATGCGAGACAGTGCGGCCTCGCGATCAACGCCTCACCCGTCGGGCTGGAGCCGCATGACCCCATGCCGTTTGCCGTCGATGCGCTGCCGGACAACGCCGTGGTCGCCGACGTCATCATGGAACCGATATTCACGCCCTTGCTCAAGTCCGCCGCCGCACGCGGCCTCAAGGCCCATCACGGCCGCAACATGATGAATTTCGGCATGACGCTGGCTGCACAATTTTTCCGTTTGCCATCTGACCGCGAATGGAATGGCGGCGCGCTGCAAAATACCGCGCATGAAATTGCTTAGCCCAACGCGTCACCTGCCATGGCAATGCGGTTACACGCAGCATCGATGTTAGCCAGCGAGGTCGCGAACGACACGCGGAAGTACGGCGACAAGCCATAGCCCGCGCCACCGGGCACCGCTACACCACTCTCGAGCAGGTAATCGGTCACGTCCGCGTCGCTCGCAAGCAGCTTGCCCTTGGGCGTGTGCTTGCCAAGCCAGCCCGCGCACGAAACATAAATGTAGAACGCACCGTGCGGCAGCGTCACGCCAAGACCGTTGATGGCAGCTAGTCTTGGCGCGGCCACGTCGCGCCGCGCCTGAAACTCGGCGCAACGGCTGACCACAATATCCATCGGGCCATTGAGCGCCGCCACCGCAGCGGCCTGGCTCACTGACGACGGGTTGAGTGAACTCTGGCCCTGCATGCGCGCCATCGCGCGAATCAGCTCGACCGGCCCGCACGCGTAGCCCAGGCGCCAGCCGGTCATCGCAAACGCCTTGGACGCCCCATTGACGGTGAGCGTGCGTGCTGCGAGCTGCGGCGCGACAGCAGCGATGGTGGCGAACTGCCGGCCATCAAACAGCACATGCTCGTACATGTCGTCGCTGATGATCCAAACCGCTGGAAACTGCTCCAGCACGGCGGCGAGCGCACGCAGTTCATCAGCACTATAGACCGCGCCGCTCGGGTTGGAAGGCGAGTTGAGGATCAACCATTTGGTGCGCGGCGTGATCGCACGCTCCAGATCTTCCGGGCACAGCTTGAAGCCATCCTCGGGGCGCGTGACGATCCAGCACGGTACGCCCTCGGCAAATTGCGTGATGTCGGCGTAGGCGATCCACGACGGTGCGGGAATCAGCACCTCGTCGCCTGCATCCAGCGTCGCCATCAGCGCGTTGTAGAGCACCTGTTTGCCGCCCGCGCCGGCGCTGATGTTTTCTGTCTTGCAGTCGATGCCGTTCTCGCGCCGGAACTTGGCCGCGATCGCCTCTTTCAATTCGGGCGTGCCATCGACCGGCGTGTAATGGGTCTGGCCATTGCGTGCCGCGCGAAACGCCGCCTCAATCACGTGATCGGGCGTATTGAAATCCGGCTCACCCTGTGTCATCGAGACGATGTCAACCCCGGCCGCCCGCAACTCGCGCACACGTTGCGTCGCTTGAGCCGACGCGGTGAGGCGTGCGCGTCCCGCGCGGTCTGAGAGAAAGGCCATGCCGGTGAAGTGCCGTCTGGGGTGAGTTGGGTTAATGGGTGACCGTATGCAGCGCGATCAGTTGGCAACGATACCCGCGTCACGCACCACAGCACTCCACTTGTCGCGCTCGCGCCGCACATGCTGCGCAAATGCATCGGGTGTGCCGCCCACCGCTTCTGCCCCCTGCTCCGCAAGCTTTTGCCGCATCTCGGGCTGCGCCAGAATGGTGTTGATGTCACGGTTGAGCCGCGCCAGCACATCCCTGGGCGTACTCGCCGGCAGTGCAATGCCGCTCCACGAAAGTGACTCGTATCCCGCCACACCGGCCTCGGCCACTGTTGGCACTTCGGCAATCGCCGGCGTGCGCTTGAGACCGGTCTGCGCCAGCGCGCGCACTTTGCCACCCTTGATGTGCGGCACCGCGCCCGGCATGTTCTCGAACATCAGCGAAACGCGCCCGGATATCAGATCAAGCAACGCCGGCCCGCTGCCTTTGTAGGGCACATGCAGCAACTTGATGCCCGCCATGCTCTTGAACAACTCGGCCGACATGTGGGTCGACGAGCCTGCGCCCGAGGAGGCAAAGCTGAGTTTGTCCGGTGACTGCCTGGCAGTGGACAACACATCGGCCACGCTCTTCAACGGCGACTCCGCCGCAACGATCAGTACGTTCGTGATCGACGCCACAAACGCCACCGGCTCCAGGTCTTTGGCGGCGTCGTAAGTCAGATTCTTGTAAAGCGCATGATTGATTGCCATTACGCCTGTGGTCGCCATCAGCAAGGTGTAGCCATCGGGCGCGGCGCGTGCCACCGCTTCCGCCCCGATGTTGCCGGCAGCGCCAGCACGGTTGTCGATCACCACCGCTTGGCCGAGTGTCGTCGAGAGGCGATCACCAAGCAGGCGCGCAAAAATGTCGGTGGAGCCACCCGGCGCAAACGGCACCACGATGCGCAGGCTCTTGGCGGGCCAACTCTGTGCATTCGCGCCGAGCGTGAACATGCAGGTCAACAGGCAAGCGATCAGACGAATGGTCATGGGTGAATCCTTTGAGTCAGGCGTGAAGCGGAGAAATGTTGGCGCAATGCGAGTGCGATACCGATTGCGGTCTACGCACTGCGGGCGCAGGCGTGAACACGATGAACTCGACGACTTGCGCATTCTAGTCATTCACCCACTCGCGGTTTCATTCGACCATGCTCCGTTCACGCTCTATCCATGCGCTTCTCCGGACACATGCCTTGGAAGCCGTTGTGTACCAAGCCTCTTGGGGCATGCGCAATCAGAACTGACCGCAGCCGGTCATTCGCAGGTGCCGGCCCGTGCGCTCAAGTACACACCGCTTTTCGGTGCCGATGCCGCGATGCGTTACGCTATTGCTTGGGTTGGTGCGCACTGTCTCGGCCCTGAAACCTCTCTACGTGTTTGATCATTCCTTCACCACGATCCACCACCACAATGGAGTCTCCCATGTTGCTTGACGTACGCACCTATACCTGCCGCCCCTCCACCCTCAAGAAGCACCTCGCCTTGTACGAGCAGTTGGGCAAGGGGCCGCAAACGCGTTTTCTCGGCCAGCCCGTAATCTTCATGGTGACCGAGACCGGCAACGTGAATCAATACCTGCACATCTGGGCCTATGACGACGCCGGTGACCGCGAACGCAAGCGTGCGGCGCTGTGGGCCGTCCCGGAGTGGCTCGCTTACACCGTCGAAAGCGCCAAGCTCGGGGCGCTGGAGAAACAGGAAAACTGCCTGATGACCCCGGCGGCATTTTTTCCGATGCCCAAGTAGTCGCGCCTGATAGGGGCCAGCGTATCGGCTGCTGCGCCCTGGGCCGCCCGCACGAGAACGCAGCTTTGCAAACACCGAACCCAAGCGCCGAATCTAGGCGAGCTTGGCGGCCTTCTTGATTTGGGTGAGCCGCACCATCTCCGGCGATTTCTTGTAATGTGTATCGAGCGGATAGCAGCCCGACACCATGCCGTTGCGCGGCGCCGTGGTGCAATCGCTGAAGGTGCGGCACAGGCGTTTGCGCTGCATCGCGCGGCCGGCGAGCACATCGGCCGGCAGATCCGGATAGGCCAGCACCATGCGCCCCAGGCCGACCATGTCGACCCAGCCCTCACGCACCACGGCCTGCGCGACGTTGGGCAAGAACTCCTGCAGATAGGTGTAGCCGCTGCCCATGAAGGCGAGGTCGGGGAATGCCTGTTTGAGATCGCGCACGGTTTCAAGATGGCGCATCACACCGATCAGCGGGTCTTCGGGCGGCTGGTAGCCGTCTGACGGCGGGTACAGCGCCGGCCGCGTCAGATGCGGGTTGTAGTAGGGGCTGCCGAGCGTAATGTTGACCAGGTGTATGCCGAGCCCTTTGACGATGTCGAGAAAGGCGCGGGTTTCCGATTGGTCGAACCTGACCGGCTCGCGCTCGTCGGCACCGAAGCCATAGCGATACGGCAGGCACTGGGCGTAGTCGTCGGGTACGCCGGGGCCGAGCACATCAGGGTCGGGGTTGGAAGGGTCTGGCTTGAACGGCACCAGATCGAGGGCCGAGACGCGCACGCCGATCTCCAAGCCCGGTACATTGGCGCGAATCCCGGCGACCAGCTCCGAGAGGAAGCGCGTGCGGTTGGCCAGCGAGCCGCCAAATTCGCCCGGGCGCGTCTTGGCCGAGAGAAATTCGTGGCCGAGATAGCCATGGCAATGCTTGAGGTCGACGAACTGGTAGCCGCAGTCCCAGGCACGCTTGGCCGCGACGATGTAGTCGTCGATCAAGGTGCGAATATCGCCGTCGGTCAACAGTGGGTGATCGGGTGCGACGTGAAATTTTCGATCCAGGATCGGATGCCGATACAGGATGCGCGGCTCCATCCGTGACTTGTCGTTGGGTTTGCAAAAACGCCCCGAGTGCGTCAATTGCAGGCCGATCACCAAGTCCTTGTCGTCACCCATCGCTTCGCGGTGCGCCGCGACCAGCGTGTCGCGCAGTGCGGCAATGCTCGATTGGCTCGCGCCAGTCATGGTGAGCTGGTTGGGGTTGGCGCGGCCATCGTGGCGCACTGCCACTGCTTCACCACCCCAGATCATCTTGGCGCCCGACAGCCCAAAGTTGCGCCAGCGGCGAATCGTGTTGGCAGTTGGCGTGCCGTCTTCATTGCCGTCCCAGCCCTCCATCGGCTGGATCGCAAAGCGGTTGCCGATGGTGAAGGGGCCGACTTGCAATGATGCGCCCAGTGGCGATGTGGGGCCGGAGCCGACGATGTCATCGCACGGCATGGGCAGCCCGAGGCGCTGCAGGTTCTCCCTGAACCCGGCCGCGGTCTGCAGAGATTTTATTTTGGCGAAGTCACCGAATTTCACGTCGCGCGCCCCTGGGTCAGAAAAACTTGTTGGGTTCGAGGAAGAAGCCGAGTATCAGCGCGCCATCCGGCGCGTGCGCCACGTGGCGGCTGCCGGCCGGGCGCCAGACGAAATTGCCGGCGCTGCACGCGCCTTCGCCGTCAACCAAACTGCCTTCGAGCACCCAGCTCTGCTCGATTTGCATATGCATGTGGTCGGTGAGCACGGTGCCCGGCGCCATGCGCGTGAGCACGGTTTGCAGCCCGGTGTCGGGGTCTTCCATCAGTACCTTGATCTCGATGCCGGGAAAGCGCGTCGGCTGCCACGGCAGCGACGGCACATCGATGTAGCGCGATGACAGCGGCGCAAGCTTGGCATGCTGCTCCTGCAAGCCGGGGGTCTGTTGGGCCATGGTAGGCACTCCTCTGCGATTGGGATAGCTGTTAGGGCACGCTGCTGGAGAGCAGCCCGGCGGTACGCAGCGCATCCCAGAACGCTGGCGCAATCGCCTGCTGCAGCATGGTCTGATTATCCTTCACCTCGGCTACGCTGGCAGATCCCGCCAGCACGCCGCTGATCGCCGGGTGGCGCTTGAGCATAAGTCGACCATCGATCGTCGCGCGTTCAGGATGTGGGTGGCGAAGCGGGCGAATCGCGCTAGTCGGGATAGTCGGGCTAGTCGGCCTTGGCACCCGAGGCCTTGATCACCGCGCCCCACTTGGCAGTCTCGGCACGGATAAAGGTTTCAGCCTCTTCGGGCGCGCTGCCAATCGGTTGCACGCCCATTGCGCGCAGGCGCTCGGCCATCTCCGGTGTGCGGATGATGCGCATGACTTCGGCGGAGATTTTCTTCACGACCGGTGCCGGGGTGCCGCCAGTGACCCACATCGATTGCCAGGCATTGCTCTCGAAACCCGCATAGCCGGATTCCACAATCGCCGGTGTATTGGGAAACTCGGGCAGGCGCTGCAGCGTGGCCAC
>JANLTL010000586.1:0-9871 GCA_031362905.1 Burkholderiales bacterium
GCCGGCGCCATCGGCTTCGCCTCCTCGTTCTCGCCGAATCACAGTGGCTACGGCGGCCGCCCCATGCCCTCGACCATCGCCAGTGAGGCAGAACTGCGCACCCTCACTGGCGTGTTGGGTGAGGTCGGGCGCGGCGTCTTCATGAGCGCCACCGGCACGCGTGCCACGCCCGAGGTGATGGAGTCTATTGCCGCCGCCAATGGCCGCCCCGCCTTCATCTCGACAGTGCTCACCATGTACAACGAGGCCGCGCCCGAACGCGCGCTCACCTATTACGAACGCTGCGCCCAAGCCACTGCGCGCGGCCATGAAGTCGGCATTCTCACCAGTTGCCAGGCGCTGTCGTTCGACTTCACCCTGACCAACCCCTATGTGTTGCTCAGCCATAGCGCGTTCGACGCCATCAGCGGCGTGCCGTGCGAACCGCGTGTACCGCTCGCAGCGGTCTATCGCGACGCCTCGTTTCGCAACGCCTTTCGCGCCAATCTTGCCAACCCGAAAAGCGGCATCCTGTTCCTCGGCAACTGGGACCGGATTGAGGTCAGCGTCGCCGCCACCGCGAAAAACCGTGCGCTCGAGACCCGTACCATCGGCGCCATCGCACGCGAACGCAACGCCGATCCGGTCGATGTGTTTTTCGATCTGGCGATAGAAGAAAATCTCGACACCCATTTCATCGGCAAGTTTTTCCAGAACGACGATGCCGGTGTCGCCCCTCTGCTCAAACACTCCGCAGGAGTGATCACGCTATCCGATGCCGGCGCACATCTGATCTACATGTGCGACGCCGGCTTTGGCCTGCACTTTTTGTCGCACTGGGTGCGCAAGACCGGTGAGTTCACCCTCGAAGAAGGCATCCGCCGCCTCACCAGCGATTGCGCGCAGCGCTTTCGCATTCCAGAGCGCGGCCGCCTGGTCGAAGGCGCGCCTGCCGACCTGCTGCTGTTTGATCCGGCCACCGTCGGCATTTCCAAGCCCTATCCCGTACACGACCTGCCCGGCGGCGGCTCACGCATGGTGCGCACTTCCACCGGCGTGCATGGCGTGTGGGTCAACGGCAGCCTGATTCACGATGGCAAAAACTACGTGGATCTGGCCAAAGGGCCGGGGCAGGTGCTCGACCGGTTTGATGCCTGACTCGGCACAGCACTTGATGCCTGGCGCAACATTGCGCAACGACGTACGAACTCAAAGGAATGCTTTCATGTCACTCTCGAGATCCCTGATTGCCGCAGTACTGATGTTGTTTGCATCGCTCGCCGCTGCCCAGCCCTACCCCGCCAAACCGATCCGCATGATCCTCGCCTTCCCGCCGGGCGGGCCGACCGACATCGTGGCGCGCGTGCTGGCGCAGAAACTCAGCGAGCAACTCGGCCACCAGGTGATCGTGGACAACAAGCCCGGTGCGGGCGGCAATATCGGCGCCGAGTTGGCTGCGCGCGCGCCCAACGATGGCTACACGATTTTCTACAACACCTCGGCCATCGTCATCAACCCCGCGCTCTACGGCAAGGCGAGCTACGACACCTTGAAGGATTTCGTGCCGGTGGTGCACACCGCCGCCATCCCGATGGTGCTGGTGGTGCATCCCTCGCTGCCAGCCAAGACGATGAAGGAGTTTGTCGACCTCGCCAAGTCCAAGCCGGGCCAGTTGAGTTACTCCTCATCGGGCACTGGCACCATCACCCACCTTGCCAGCGCGATGCTGACCGCGCAGATGGGGCTCAATGCCGTACACATTCCCTACAAAGGCAGCGCGCCCGGCCTCGTCGATCTGGCTGCCGGTCAAACGCAATTCATGACCGACACCATCAACACCGCGATTGCCTACATCAAGGATGGGCGCATGCGCGCCATCGCAGTGACCAGCGCCAAACGCTCGTCGGTGTTGCCTGAGCTGCCGACCTTTCATGAAGCCGGCCTCACGGGCTTTGATGCTGCCGCCTGGCAAGGCGTAGTGGTGCCTGCGGGCACCGCGCCCGAGATCGTGAACCGCCTCAACACCGAGATCAACAAGGCCCTGCAAGACAGTAGCGTTCGCACCCGCCTCGCTACGCAAGGGGCCGATGTGTTCGGCAGTACGCCCGCCGAATACGCCGCCTACATTCGCGCCGAGATGCCGCGCTGGGCGAAGACCATCAAGGAATCCGGCGCCAGGGCCGATTGAACACGAAAGCGGACAATCGATGCCGAAACAGGCGAATCGAAACCAAATGCGGTCGAACCGAGCCGGATAGACCAGCCGCGGTACGAGCGGCGTTCAACTTGAACCGGACACAACGTGAGCAGCTTTCAATTTTATCCACGCGAGTTGCCGCCTGCGGCACACGCACTGCACGCCGAAGTGCGTGCCTTCCCGCAAGAAGAACGTGCATCAGGTGCGCGGCGCCATCGGCTTCTCGCCAATTGATTCATCCCGATCACTCTATCTCTTACCTCTTTAAACCCTTCCCATCCAAACCCTGCCCATCGAAAGCACTCCATGCCCTTCGTCCTCATCGAACAATCCGACGGCATCGTCACCCTCACCCTCAATGCGCCCGACGAGCGCAACGCGCTGTCGAACCAATCGCAGTGGGATGAAGTCGTCGCTGCCTGCGAGCGCGTCGCGTGCGATCAATCGGTCAAGGCGGTGATCCTCACCGGCGCGGGCAGCGCGTTTTGCGCCGGTGGCAATGTCAAGGACATGCGCGACAAGAAAGGCATTGCGGGCGGCACCCCGTTCGAGATCAGCGAAGGCTACCGCCGCGGCATCCAGCGCATTCCGCTGGCGCTCTACAACCTCGACGTGCCCACCATTGCCGCAGTGAACGGCGCCGCGATTGGCGCCGGATGCGACCTCGCCTGCATGTGCGACATCCGTATCGCCTCAACCAAGGCGAAATTCGCCGAAAGCTTTGTCAAACTTGGCATCATCCCCGGTGACGGCGGCGCCTGGCTGCTGCCGCGCGTGATCGGCATGTCGCGGGCAGCCGAACTCACCTTTACCGGCGACACCATCGACGCAAACGAAGCCCTGCGCATCGGCATGGTTTCGCGCGTAGTCGCCCCGGAAGAATTGATCAAAGAAGCGCAGGCACTAGCAACCCGTATCGCCGCCAACCCGGCGCCGGCGCTACGTATGGCCAAGCGCCTGATGCGCGAAGGCCAGCACATGAGACTCGATTCCCTGCTCGAAATGTCCGCGTCGTTTCAGGCGATCGCCCATCACACCAAGGAGCACGACCAGGCGCTCGAAGCATTCCTGAACAGCAAGCGCTGAGCTGGAAGCAGCGCTCCCACACTCGCTTCGATTTCGGGTGAACCTTGCAACACGGAGAATTTGCATGCAAACCGTAACGCCCTTCGACCAGTCGCAAGCCCTGCTCGCTGGCGCCGCCGCCCTTGCCCCGATCCTGCGTGAACGTGTCACTGAGGCTGAAACGCTGCGCCGCCTGCCTCCGACAAGCGTGGCCGATCTCAAGCAGGCAGGCATGTTCAAGCTGTTGTTGTCGCAGCGTTACGGGGGCACGCAAGCGAGCTTGTCGACCTTTGTCGACGTCGTTGCAGCGCTCGGCAAAGGTTGCGCATCGAGCGCATGGTGCGCCGGCGTCGTCAACGCCCACAACTGGCTTCTGGGCATTTTTCCGGAACAGGCGCAAGACGATGTTGGCGCCGATCCATCGGGTGCCATCGTCTCGGCAGTGATCGGGCCGCGTGGCAAGGCCAAGCGCTCGGGCGATGGCTATTTGCTCGAGGGCGGGTTTTGGCCATTCTGCTCGGGCGTCCCGTTTGCCGATTGGGTGATTCTCGGCGCCTTCATCCATGACGACGCCGGCGAAGTGGTCGACGAAGGTGATTTCGTGATCCCGGTGTGCGAAGTGCAGATCCAGAACGACTGGAACGTGATTGGCCTGACCGCCTCGGGCAGCAACAGCGTCGTGGCAAAAAATGTTTTCGTGCCAAAGCATCGCTATCTGTCGATGCGCGGTGCGCTGGCGGGCGAATATCCGGGAGCCGGGATTCACAAAGGCTCACTGTTCCAATCGGCACTGATGCCGGTTCTGGCGCTGGCACTGGCGCCACCTGCACTCGGCATTGCCGAAGGCGCGCTGGAAGATTTCATGCGCCGTCTGCCCGGCAAGCAGGTTGCCTATACGCAAGGCGAGGTGCAGATCGAGATGCCGACCACGCATCTTCAAGTGGGCGAAGCAGCAACCAAAATCGGCGTGGCTCGGACGCTGCTGCATCGCGTCGCAGCCGACGTCGGCGCTGCGGCAGAAACGGGACCGGCGATGAGTCTGGCCGGACGCGCACGCGCGCGCATGGATGTGGCCTATGCCGTACGCCAATGCCTGGAAGCAGTGGAGATATTGATGCTCGCCTCAGGCGGCGCCGGCATCGCCGCCGGCAACCCGGTGCAGCGGGCCTGGCGCGACCTGCACGCCATCAACATGCACGGCCTGATGAATCTGGAAACCAACTTTGAGATGTATGGCCGCGTCGTGCTGGGGTTGCCGCAGAACACACCGCTGATTTAAGCCAGGTATTCCCGCTGGTTTGCTGAGGCCACAGGACTGCCTTGGGTGAAGCGCTGCAGATACGGGATAAGCCGCCTGCGCTTGACCGGACTCTACTCAAACTTGATATTGGCGTCCTTGATCAGCTTGCCGGCCCGCACGATCTCGGCGCGAATGAAGGCTGCAAACTCCTCGGTGCTGCCGCCCTGAGGCTCACCCCCGGTGTTGATGATCTTGTCGCGAATGTCTGCTGAGACCAGCGCGCGATTAGTGTCGGTGTTGATCTTCGCAACGATCTCGCGCGCGGTGGCCGACGGCGCAAACAGACCATACCAGTTGGTTGCCTCGAACCCTGCCACGGTTTCGCCAATCGTCGGCACCTCGGGCAATTGCACCGTGCGCTTCTTCGCGCCGACGGCGAGCGCCTTCAACTTGCCACCCTTGATGTGTTGCAGCACCGTCGGCATGGTGTCCATGTTCAGGTCCACTTGCCCTGCAATCAAGTCGATCACCGCCTGGCCGCTGCCCTTGTAAGGAATGTGCAGCAGGTCGGCACCAGTCACAAACTTGAACGACTCGGTTGACAAATGCTGCACGCTGCCATTGCCCGACGAGGCATAGCGCAATTGCTTGGTCTTGGAGAGTGCGATGAAAGACTTCACATCGTTGACCGGCACGCCGGGAAACAATGTCAGAACCAGCGATACCTGCGACACCAGCCCGACCGGGGACAGATCCTTTGACTGGTCATAAGGCAGTTTGGGAAACGCAAACTGCGCCACCACATTTGAATTGGGCAGCCCCATCAGCAAGGTGTACCCGTCGGGCGGCGACTTGGCCACCAGATCGGCGGCGATGGTACCGCTTGCCCCAGAGCGATTCTCCACAATCACCTGCTGGCCCCAATATTCGGAAAGCTTCACCGCCAGAATGCGTGCCGTAATGTCGGTGCCGCCACCGGGCGGAAAGCCGGCAAGGATCTTCACGGGCCGCGAAGGCCAGGTCTGTGCGTTGGCAGAAACCGACAGCAGGCCGCAGGTCAATGCCGACAGGGCCAGGACAACCTTCAGCACGATTCGCACAGTGTCAAAGAAATTTTTCATCGTCATGCACCTTTCAAGGATTGCCGCCAACCGCCAGCGGAACGCGCGCCATTGAGTTGATTGTGGCACGACCGCATCGAGACTGCGCTAGACTTTGACCGGGGCCACCCACCGCTTCACACGCGCCAAAGAGACTGTTCATGCTTCAACTCAAACCACTCGACGAAAACGTCCCGATGTTTCGGCAACTCGGCGCCGACGTCTCGCCGGTCGTCCTCGTCAATATGTTCTGCGTGGCGGAGACAGACATTCCGATGCTGCTAAAGGCCGGGGAAGACGACGCCAACTGGATGAAGCTGCAACCAGGAAGTATCTCGACGCAACCGCACCAAGGCACTGCCGGCAGCACCGTATTCATGAGTTACGCGGTGTGGGAATCGAGCGCCCGGTTCAGCGCGGCCTTCAATCATTTCGATTTCAATAAGGCTCTCGGACACTACCCTTGTTCCGCAACCGCCTCTTCGCACCTGTTCCGTTGCCTGGCGGTTCCCAGTCTTTGCGTCGGCGCGTAGCGATTCAAAGCACACGCAATGCAGAAACACCGGTTCCCGCCAATGCTGCGTCGAGCTCTGCTTTGCGCCCCGCTCGTTACACTCGCTTTTTCAATGGGCGGCTCGCTTGCGCACGCACAAGTGGCCGCTTCGGGCGCAACTGACCTGAACCTGTCGCATCCAAACCTGGTGGTGACGGCCAAGCGCGACGGGTACGCCATCTCCGGGCTTGTCACTCACCTGCAGGACGCCAAGACCTTCAAGCACGGCATAGCGCTGTTCCCCGGCTACCCGGGCATCATGCGGCTCGCGGACGACAACGGCCAGCCGAAGTTCGAGCTGCGCGGCAATTTTTTGGTGCGCTCACGCAGACACTGGCTGGACGAGGAAACGCTGGTCGTGGTCGTCGATGCCCCTTCTGACCAATGGGCAACATTCACGCAGTCGTTTCGCGAGCGTCCGCGGTATGGCGCGGATGTAGCGGCGCTGCTTGCGCAGATTGGCCGCCAGTTCAGTGTTGAAGGCTGGACGTTTGTGGGCACCAGCGAGGGCTCGATCAGCGCATTCCATGCCGCGCGCATGAACCCGCAACTGGCGCGCAGAGCAATCCTGACGGCCTCGGTGTTTCAATCCAGCCGGAACGGGCCTGGCTTCTTTCCGGTGAGTTGGGCAGAACTGCAGGGCGAATTGCTCTGGGCCCATCACGAAGACGACCCCTGCGCCTATACGTCCTATCGGGACGCGAAGGCGTTCTCCCAAAAATCCGGCAAGCCCCTGCTCACAGTGCGTGGAGGCGGACCGTGGCGCGGCGCAGCCTGCGAGGCATTCACCGCGCATGGTTTTGCCGGCGTGGAGCGCGAGACGGTGAGCGCCATGCGCTCCTGGGTCAAGACTGGCGTCGTGCCTACCGACGTCAAACCGTGATCTGCCGTGCGTGTCGCGTTCAGGTCCGCGTCGTGCGGTTCTGCAAGGCTGGCGATCAGTTCAGCTGTCAGCCTGCCGGGCGCTTCCACCAAGGCTTATGCGGGCGGACAGACCGCAAACCGGCCGCCCTCCCAGTCTCAACGCTGATATAGCTTGGTTGCGTGATGCCCCTACCCAGACTCTGTATTGCAGCTCTTTTGCTGCTGCCATTGGCTGCCAGCGCCGACGATGAGGCCAGCAATACGCCGCGGGTATTTGCTGGCCGCTACGGCAACTGCTATGCGAAGGCGGTACCGGCAGAACCGTATGGCCAAAAAGGCACGACCAAGGTATTCATGGTTGAATCCGGTGCCGACCGCCTGGTGCACACCTACAACTGGTATGCGCAACAGGTTTTTCTCGAATGCAACGTCGCCACCCCTGGCAAGCCGGTGGCGGTGGCAGTCGCCCGCCTCGGTCCGTGGCACCGCGGGCGTCGTGCCAGCGCATCGGATTTGGCAATCGCCTTCTATCACGGTGGAAAACTGGTCAAAAAGTACGCCACCCTCGACATTGCCGGCAGCCTCGATAATGTGAGCACGAGTGTGTCGCACTTCCAGGTGTTTGAGCATACTGACGGCTACCTCTGGAGAAGCGGAAATGAATATGCATTTCACGCGCGCACCACTGACGGCAGGCGCCTCGCTTTTGATGCTGCCAGCGGAGAGCGTGTGCAGCTTTCAGGGTCTGAGCCGTCGACGCCCCAGGGCCGTCGTTGAATCACGGCGCGCATCGCCAGGCAGTTCATTTGGGGTTACGCGGGTAACACACTGGAGACTGGAATCATGCGCATAGTAGGCATGGAGCGAACGCCAATCGCCGCAGTGCTTGTCGCCATCGCGCTCATTGCTTCCGGCTCCGCGAGGGCGTGCAGTTGCCGGGCACCAGACCTCGCGCTCAGTGTCGCCGACGCAGACGTGGTATTGGTGGCCAAGGTGGTGGCCTTCAAACCGCTCGATCGCGTGACGGTGTTTCCAGGGGAAGTCTTTAAGGGTTCGGCGTCGAAGGCGATCACCATCCGGATCGGTGAGTCCGATTGCGATTATTTTCTGCCACCCATCCACCCGAAGGTGGGTGATGCATTTCTTTTGTTCCTCCGCCAGTCCGCAGGGCGCCTGACGGCCAGCCGCTGCCTGCTCTCGGGACCCGTCGCAGACAAAGCCGCGGAGTTGCGCGCATTGCGACAGCAGATCCCTCCAAGACCCGGATCAGGCGCGACCACGCCGCAGTATTTCGCCATGGCACCTGCCCGCTCAAGTCCATTCCATGCGCCTTTTGGCCCGTCATGGCCTGCGAGCGGCTTCCACCAAGCTTCTTCGGCTTAGCCACCATGGGAATTTCCATGCATAAGAACGGCATTCGCCCGCACATCGTTGACCGCGTCATGGCGCGCCGGGGCAAACTGCATTGGTTTGACACTCTCGATGCCAGGCGCACCGCGCTACTGGTGATCGACATGCAGGGCACGTTTTGCGAACCGGGATCACCCGCCGAAGTCCCGGCTGCGCGGTCCATTGTGCCGCCCATAAATACCTTGAGCCGGGCGCTGCGCGCGCTCCAGGTGCCGGTGTTCTGGGTACTGCATGCCAATACGCACCGTGGCGAGAAGAGCGATTGGGAACTGTTCTTCAACCATGTCGTCAGTGGCGCGGTGCGCGCGCGCACCCTTGAGAGCCTGATGCCCGGCCGGCAGACGGTTTGGCGCGAACTCGAGACTGCGGCCGACGACATCACCCTCGTCAAGAATCGCTACAGCGCACTGATTGCCGGGTCTTCCACGCTCGAACCGATGCTGCGCAACTTCGGCATCGATACGCTGTTGATCGCCGGCACCAAAACCAACGTCTGTTGCGAATCGACCGCGCGCGACGCCATGATGCTCGGCTTCAAGACGGTGATGCTGTCTGATTGCTGCGCGGCGCTGTCCGACGACGAGCACCAGGCCACACTCGAAACCTTCATTCAACAGTTCGGCGATGTGTTGACATCCGCCGAAGCGCTTGCACGCTTGCGTTAGAAATCACGGCGAACGGCATGCATCCGCCCGGTTGTGCACAACGTATCCTTGCGACGCTTGATCCAACCGGATGTGATTGACATGTTGATTCGTACCCACGCTGATATTGCCCCTTCGGACATCACGCCCCATGCCAGCTTCAAGCGAAGGCGCGAACTGATCCGCGCGGCGGCACTGCTCGGCGTGTTGGGCGGTGCGCCTGGCGCGCACTCGCAGGGCACGCCCGCTGCCAGCCCCTTCGGCAACATCATCAAGAGTCCATTGAGCACGAGCGAGCCGCTCACGCCGCTCAAGGACGTGATCGCCAAGACCCGCTTTCGCGAACTCGAAGAAGACATCACCGCGAATGCCGTGCACTATCAGCCACGTCCCTGGACCGTGCGGGTCGAAGGCGAAGTGGGCAAACCGCGCACCTTCGACATCGAAGAGCTGATGAAGCTCGCGCCGATCGAAGAGCGCATCTACCGCATGCGCTGCACCGAGGGCTGGTCGCTGGTGATTCCCTACAACGGCTACCCGCTCTCCGAAATCTTGCGCCGCGTCGAGCCGAATAGCAATGCGAAATTTGTCGAATTCACTTGCATCCATGATCCGGCCAAATTGCGCGGGCAGCGCGACGTCAATTACATCTCCTGGCCTTACGTCGAAGGCCTGCGCCTTGACGAAGCGATGCACCCGTTGACCATCGTCGCGCTAGGCGTCTATGGCGAGCTGCTGCCCAAGGCCAACGGTGCGCCGTTGGCGATCCGCGTGCCGTGGAAATACGGCATCAAGAGCCCGAAGGCGGTGGTGCGCATT
>JANLTL010000429.1:0-2741 GCA_031362905.1 Burkholderiales bacterium
GGAATGATGCCATCGGTGTGAATATTCACGCTCAAACAGGTGTGATATGCACATGACTTTCATCCTGCGCCGCAGTACCATTCCTTGGTAGATTTGGCCATACGGCCTGCGCTGCCTCAGGAGAAACGCCATGCCATCGACAATCATTCGATCCGGGCAAACGATTTCGGGCACCGGTAAAAAGCGGCGGCACGTCCTTGGTCTGGGAGCGGTTGCGTTCGCTGTGCCGTTCGCCACCTTTGCCCAGCAACCCAAAAAGTTCTTGCGCATCGGCTTCCTTCCCATCGGCACGCGCCCGGCCGCCATTGCGACCCACCCATTGGGCGGCTTTGCACGCGGCATGCGCGAACTCGGCTACACCGAGGGTAAGGATTACGTGATCGAGTGGCGCTTCTCGGACGGAAAAAGGGAGTTGTTCATCAGCGGGGCGGCAGAACTGGCCCAGATGAAGGTCGATTTCATTGTGGCCGCGACCGCACTGGGAATTGACGCCGCCCGCAAAGCGACCAGCAACATCCCCATCATCATGGTGAACATTGCCGATCCGGTCGACGCTGGTTTTGTGACCAGCCTGGCGCGCCCTGGCGGGAACATTACGGGCATGTCGAACCAGACCGGCGAGACCATCAGCAAGCACCCTGAATTTCTGCGCATTGCCATGCCCGGCCTGCAGAGCATCGCGGTATTGATCAACCCCGTCGCACCGAGCGTAGTGTTGCTGGTGAAACAAATTCAAGCCTCGGCGGCCACGCTGGGTTTAAAGCTGCGTCTGTTCGAGGTGCGCAAAGCGGACGACATTGATGCCGCATTCGCAGCACTCAAGGGCGAACGCGGCAGCGCAATGATCATCACCCCCGACGCCTTGCTGGCCACCCACTCACCCAGGATAGTGGAGCTCGCCAACGCAGGCCGCATCGCCACCATGTTCTGGACCCGCCAACACGTCGAGGCCGGCGGCCTGATGAGTTATGGTCAAGACAACGCCAAGCATTACCACCGCGCCGCCTACTACATCGACAAAATCATCAAGGGTGCCAAACCGGCCGAATTACCGGTGGAGCAAGGCACCCACATCGAACTGGTGCTCAACCTCAAGACCGCCAAGGCGATCGGGCTGACGATGCCGAAGGAATTGTTGTTCCGCGCGGAGACGGTGATCGAATGAACCCGCTCCCCAGACGCATAAAGTTGAGCAAAGAGTGTTCGTGCGTCTACGACAACAGTACATTCACCGGGGTGGGCATAGTGCCCCTGCATCGATTCAACATGCTGCCAATGCGCGGCAATGTCAGCGGGCGCAATTGAACAAGCAGTGCGAGTTGTTTTTGTGAGGGCAATCGACAGATGCGGAAAAATCCGCGCATGTTCTCAACACTGAATTACCGGATCAAAGGCGCAATCAGTCCCGCGAACTTGCGCAAGCCTTGCGCAGCAAGCGTCCCGGCGCACTCGCGCGAAGTCTTCGGCGGATTGCGCAGGTTGTCACGCATGCGCGTAAATGCAGAGACCACGGGCTGCGGCGCATCGGCCAGCAAGCGGCACAAAAAAGCATCGGGATCGCTGGCCGCCAGGCCGGCTGCGTGCAATTCGCCACGATCAAAATCTTTGAGATTCCATGTGACGATGGTGACTGTCTCCACGCCAGTGCGCCGCCGCACTGCGACTGCGGCGGCGGCGACATGGCGGTCCTTGGTATCGGTTTTGGGAAACAGGCTTTCGTGATGCTTGTAGCGGCCCACCAGGGCATCGCCTGCGGCGCGGTCCATCAGCCGGCGCACGCGCTCCAGCACAGACCGCTGCACTTCGTAATCGCGCTCGACGTTGCGCATCCACTCAGCGTGAATTTCATCTGTCCAGTGCGCGCGAATCACGCCGCCCGCGGCCAGCCACATCAGAACATCACGCTGCGCCGCCGGATAGAGCACGCAGGCGTCAAGCACCACGACCGGTGGCGATACGCCATGCGGCATCACCATCAGTAACCGAGGCGGTGATGTTGCGAGAGCGCAGCGAGTTCCTTGAGCGCCGCTTCGCGTTGCGCGTCGCGGACGCGTTTGTACGCAAGCACTGCGGCGCGGGAGACGCGGCGGTGGCGCCCGGCCTTGGGCAATTGTGGAATCTGCCGCGTCTCCAGCAGCTTGACCAGGTGCGGGCGCGACACGTTGAGCAGGTCAGCCGCCGCCTGCGTGGTCATGGCATCGTCATGTTCAACCACACGCACCTGTTTGCCGGCCAGCAGCAAGCGTGCGCTCTGCTCGAACACACCGGTGAGCGACTCGGCCAGAGCGCTCATCGCACCGGATGAGGCACGTTGCGGCGCACTGCGGCGCAGCGCCGACGCCAGCGCGCGGGCAGATGTCTCGCAGGCTCCGCGCAGCGCTGGCGTGAGCTTGGCGCGTGGCCGTGCAGCAACGATTGAAGACATGGAATATTCCCTCCGTCGGTGTAATGAGCAATATCAAGTGTTTCGATTATAATGATTTATTCGAAACGCTCCAAGCAAACCCGCGCCAGACCATCACCGGCGGCTGGTGCGCTCACGATGTAACGAAAGGAACGTATTTCAAGATGCTTACGTTCAAACGTCTTGGTGCATGCGGCTCTCAGGCCGTCGTGCCGTACAAACCCGCTCCTGGAGCGCTTCCTGGCGGTGCAACATAGACCGGAATGATGCCATCGGTGTGAATATTCACGCTCAAACAGGTGTGATATGCACATGACTTTCATCCTGCGCCGCAGTA
>JANLTL010000589.1:0-3371 GCA_031362905.1 Burkholderiales bacterium
GAGTTTGACCGCGACGATGCGCGCGAGCACGTCGGTCGGGCCACCGGGAGGGTAGGGCACGATCATGCGTACCGGGCGGCCCGGGTAGGTTTGGGCGTGCGCGGCCCGGATCGGAAGGGCGCTGGCGAGGCTGGCGGCGAGGAGGGTGCGGCGGGATTGGGTCATGCGGCTTCCTTGAGGCGGATGATGACCTTGCCTTGCGCGGCGCGCGATGTGATGACGTGCATTGCGTCGCGAAACTGGTCGAGCGTAAAGCGGTGGGAGACGTGCGGACGCAGCTTGCCCGCCACGGTGAGTGCGAACAGTTGATTCAACATGGCGCGCATTTTTGGCTCGTGCTGCACGCGTTCGTCGCGCAGGCCCCAGCCAAAATAAAGTCCCATGTTGAGGCCGGTCACGCTGATGTTCTTGACCAGCAGCAGGTTGGCGGGAATCTGCGGCACAGTGCCGCTTGCGAAGCC
This sequence comes from Burkholderiales bacterium, assembly GCA_031362905.1. GTDB lineage: Bacteria > Pseudomonadota > Gammaproteobacteria > Burkholderiales > JAEUOS01 > CANJDH01. Next base: position 462 of record JANLTL010000589.1, read on the forward strand.
GAGCGTGACGATGCGCCCGAAGGGCTTGACGGTACGCAGCGCGGCATCAAACAGCGTGCCGCCGACCGGGTCGTACACGAGGTCGACTCCCGCGTTGTTGGTGGCGGCGAGCACGGCGTCGCGCAGATTTTCGTTGGGCACGGCGTGGTGCGCGCCGTGGGTGAGCGCAAAGGCACGTTTGTCTTCGCTGCTGGCGGCAGCAATCACGGTGGCGTCGGCGTTGCGTGCGAGTTCTACCGCCGCCACACCCACGCCGCCGGCCGCGCCAAGAATCAGCACCGTTTCGCCAGCCGTGAGTTTGCCGCGCCAGAACAGGCCTCCATAGGCGGTGCCGTAGGCGTTGGGCAGGTGGATGGAAGGATCGAATGCGAGCGCATCGGGGATGGGGTAGACCGTGGCTGCCGGCACGACCACTTGTTCGGCAAGGCCGCCCCAATCGCAGATTGCCAGCACGCGATCGCCCGGTTTGACTTGCGTGACGCCCGGTTTGCCTTGATCGACTTCCAGCACCGTTCCTGCGACTTCAGTACCGGGCGTGAACGGCATCGGGTAGCTGCGCTGATATTTGCCGGCCACCTGCAGGCCCATCGCGAAACTCACGCTGGCGCAATGGACGGCGATGCGCACACCGCTTGGCGTCAACGCCGGCGGCGCGACGGATTCAACCACCAGGTCGTCCCACTCGCGCGGGCTGTGGCAGACCAGGGCGCGCACGCTCAGCCTTCGCGTTGCATGGCGATGCCCTGCGCAATCAGTGCATCGATATCGGCTTCGTCAAAGCCGGCTTCGCGCAGCACGGCGCGCGTGTGTTCGCCGACGCGCGGCGCGGGGCGCACGTCACGGTCGGCGGCGGGCAGGTTGGGTACGTTCAACGCACCGTAGGGCGCCTGGTCGATCGTGGCCAGATAGCCCGAGTGTTGCGCCTGTTCATCTTCTCGTAGCGCGAGGTAATCGTTGATCGGGCTCACCAGCACGTCGGCGGCCTGAAGCTTTTGCACCCAGTTGGCGCTGGTGTCGTGCGTGAGCGCTTCGGCGAGCGCCGCATTGATTTCCTTGAAGTGCTGCTTGCGCGCGTCGTTTTCGATGAAGCGTGGGTCAGCCAGCCAGACTTCACGATTGACGGTGCGCGCGATGCTGGCGAACATGGCGGCGCTCATGCAGCTCACTACGATCCAGCCATCGGCGGTGCGGAATTCGCCGGCCGGCGCAAAGATTGCGGTGCGGCTGGCCGGGTCGGGGAACAGGAAAGTATCAATCATCGGGCCGGACTGAAATGCAGCGCAGCATTCGGCCAGCGAGATCTGCACGTACTGCCCCAAATTGCTGCTGCAGCGCTCGAACAGCGCGGCACTGATCGCCTGCGCAGCGTAGATGGCGCTGATGTTGTCGGGCACGTAGATGCCGATGCGCTTGGGGACGCCACCAGCGATGGCGTTGGCTATCGCCATACCCGAGTAGGCCTGTAGCACCGAGTCGGTGGCGGGCTTTTTGGTGAGGGGGCCGGTGGGCCCGAAGCCGGTGATCGAGCAATACACCACGCGCGGATTGCGCGCGCGTATCGCCTCATAACCCAAGCCAAGGCGCGTCATCACGCCGGCGCGAAAGTTCTCGATCACCACATCGGCTTGATCGGCGAGACGCAGCAAGGCGTCGCGCCCGGCCGGCTTGGTGGCGTCGATGGCGATGCCCTGCTTGTTGAGGTTGCCGGCGATGGCGTTGGCGCACATGCCGTCACGGCTGCCGCCGGTGGCACGGATCCAGTCGCCGCCGAGAGGTTCAACCTTGACCACGCGTGCTCCCTGACGCGCCAGGATGCCGGCGCACACCGGGCCGGCAATGCCTTGGCTCAGGTCGAGAACAAAAAGTTTTTTGAAAGCTTGCATGATGATCGAGAGAGTGAAGTCGCAGAGCGTGGCTCCACATTGTCGCAGAGCGACTGCAGCCCGACTAAGATTGGCGCCATCCGGTCGCGCGCGCAAAACGCCTGCGTCGCCGACCCTTCCGGATTGCGGAACGTACCCGCTACTTTCCTAGGCCTTGGCGATTGACGCAGCACCGGTACTGCAACTGTCATTCATCACACCCTGTCCCCACCGACTTCTCCCCCAGGAGCACCCGTGAAGATTGTTGATATTCGCGAGATCGCCGTCCCCATCAACTCGACGCTGCGCAACGCCGTGTTTGACTTTAGCGAAATGACGACCTCGGTCGTCGCCGTCATCACCGACGTGGTGCGCCATGGCAAGCCGGTGGTGGGCTATGCGTTCAACTCGACTGGCCGCTACGCGTGCGGCGCGCAAATGCGTGCGCGCCTGATCCCGCGCATCATGAAAGCTGCGCCCGAATCCTTGCTCGACGACCAGGGCAGCAACTTCGACCCGGCCAAAATCCTCGCCTGCATGATGCAGCGTGAAAAGCCCGGTGGCCACACCGAGCGGTCGGTCGCTGTGGGCACGATTGAAGTCGCTGTGTGGGATGCCGTCGCCAAGATCGAAGACCGGCCGCTGCACGCGGTGCTGGCGGACCGCTACAACGATGGCAAGGTGCCCGCCGCAGTGCCCTGTTACGTCGGTGGCGGCTGGTACGCGCCGGGCAAGGGCATCGCCGAATTGCAGGACGAAATCCGCGTGCGCCTCGACGAGGGCTACACCACGATGAAGGTGAAGGTGGGTGGCGCACCGCTGGCCGAAGACATCGCGCGTCTCGAAGCCTCGATCAAGACCATGGTCAGTGCGGATCGCCTGGCGGTGGATGCCAATGCGGGCTTTAACCGCGAACGCGCCATCGCCTATGCCAAGGCGCTCGCGCCGTACAACCTGCGCGGGCGGGACGAGCCGACCGACCCGCTCGACTATGCGCTGCTCGCCGAACTGGCCGAGTTCTACACGCCCGCGCTTGCCACCGGCGAGA
>JANLTL010000453.1:0-5611 GCA_031362905.1 Burkholderiales bacterium
CACCAACGTTTCTGGCGAAAGTGCTAGTTTGATTTCTTCTTCAGCACCGGCACCATCATCAGGTCGCCCGCGCTGAACGCGCCATCGAGCCAGTCGGCAGGCCCAAGGCGACGGGAAAGTTGGCCCAGCCGGTTGCGGACGCGATCGGCGACGAGGGGCAGGCGTTGCGTGGCCCAGGGCTGGTCGGCCTCAAAGATCCTGGCGGTAACGAATTCCAGGATCGGCGCACGCGCGTGTCGCGCGCCAGCCCCTTGCCGCCATCGCGGTGACTGTTGTGCAGATTTTCGGTTGCTTACGCCCGTAAGGACTTGCGTTACGCCATGGAACTCGCCAGCGGCGTTGGCATTGAAGCGCACTGGAGACAGGATGTCGGCCGCCTGTTTGAGCAGGCCACGACGACGAATACTGGCTGGTGTTCAGCCGGTTGTTCGACACCAAAGAGCTGTAAGCCGTTCGTGAGCAAGCAGTTCAACCAGGTGCGGGTTACACTCCGCAACACTGCGAACGAAAAGCCGCAATCTCTTGCTATAACTATTTCATCCTTCAAGAAACCCCTCCTTGCCCTTGCGCGACACCACGCTGATTGTCACCAACGATCAGGCCCGCAACCTGGTTTCCATGGCCGAGGCAATCGATCTTGTGGAGGCCTCGTTTCGCGACCTGGGTGAGGGTCATGCCGAGGTGATGCCGCGGCGGCGTATCCATTCGCCGCTTGATGGCAGCGGCAAGAACTGGGGCGAACCGCGCTGGGCCTGGCTCAATATCATCGCCGGCACCGTGCCTGCAATGGATGTCACCGCGCTGCGCGTCGACGTCGCGCAAATTGCCAAGCCTCTGCGCAACGGCAAGGAACGGCTAGAGTTCCGCGGCGATGTCTCGGGCTTTGTGCTGGTGTGGGACATGCACACCATGGAACTCATCGGCATCGTGCACGATCATGCGGTGTCGGCACTGCGCGTCGGCGCGACCTCGGGAGTTGCAGCAAAGTATCTCGCACGCGATGACGCCGAAACGCTGGCGATACTGGGTTCGGGCAAGCAGGCCGCCGCGCAGGTCGAGGCAATGAAGGTGGTGCGGCCCTCGCTAAAGCGGCTGCGTGTGTACTCACCCACCGCCTCCAACCGCGCGCGCTGTGCCGGCCAGATGGGCGAGCGCTTCGGCCTGGAGGCCACCGCCGTGGACAGCGCAGAGCAGGCGGTGCGCGGCGCCGATATCGCCATCGCCGCCTCCAATGCCGCAGGCCCCATCCTGTTTGGCGATTGGCTCGCACCGGGCAGCCATGTCGTGGGCATGCTCTCGCCCAGCCGCTTTGATCCGCGCCGCGAACTCGATGACGAATGCGCCCGCCGCGCCGACCTGATTGCCGTCAACCTCAAGGCGCAGGTCGAACTTGACGACCAGCACGAGTTGATGGAACCGCTGCGCCGCGGGCTGATTGGCTGGGACAAGATCAGCGAACTCGGCGAACTCGTCACCGGCCGCGCGCCACGACGCAGCAACGCGTTGCAGATCAGCTACCACAACAACAACGGCGGCATGGGCAACCAGTTCGCCGCCGTCTGCAAACGCGTGCTCGAAGTCGCGCGCGAACGCGGCATAGGCACGGAACTGCCGATGGAACTCTTTATGCAGCGGCGCAACAACGACGTGTCTTCGCCCTGAGCCATGGCGCTGGAGCTCTGGCACGAATGGAACTCGGTGCACTCATACAAGGTGCGCATGGTGCTCGCAGCAAAAGGTCTCGCCTGGGTGAGCCACCCGGTGGCGCTGCTGCGACTTGAGAACACCCTGCCCGGCTATCTCGCGATCAACCCGGAAGGGCTGGTGCCGGCACTGCTGCACGATGGACGGCCGCTCTACGATTCGTCGCCGATATGCGAATACCTTGACGACGCATTCCCCGCCCCACCCTTGCGCTGCGCCGACGCGTTTGGCCGGCTACAGGTACGACGCTGGTTGAAGTTTCACGACGACGTCGCGCATGCCAGCATGCGCGACGCGAGCTTTGAGCTGCTGTACAAGCCGGTGCTGTCCAGGATGCCGCGCGCCGAGCTTGAGGCATTGGTCGCACGCCACCCGCGGCCGGAGCGGCGGCGCAAATTTCTGGATGGCGCCAATCCGGCCATAGACCATGACAAGCTGGCGGCAAGCCTGCGCGCGGCCAGGTCAGTCGCTGCGCGCATTGATGCGGCGCTGGCCGCATCGTCCGCACCGTCCGCATCGGACGGGCAAGCCTGGCTTGCCGGCACCGGCTTCACGCTCGCCGACGTTGCGATGGCACCGTTCGCAGAACGCATCGCCAACCTCGGCTGCGGCTTTGTCTGGGACGGCTTCGCCGCCGGCGCGGCGTGGTCGGCGCGGCTGCTCGCGCAAGCCTGCGTCCAGGCCGCCCGCCCGCCCGAAAACGAGCGACTGCCCGTTCCCGCTGAAGCCGTACGCGCCGAAGCACAGCACCGGCTCGCCAATGACAGCCTCAAAAACTCCCAATCCGATTGAAAGGCCCACCCATGCGCACGCCCCTTTTTGCCGCCTTGTTTGCAACGCTGATCCCCGCGCTGTTTCCGGCCGGCGCGCTGGCCCAAGCCTGGCCGGCACGCCCGATTACGCTGGTTGCCCCCTCGTCGCCGGGCAGCACGCCCGACACGGTGGCACGCATCCTGGCGCAAAAATTGAGCGAGCAACTGGGCCAGCAGGTGGTGGTGGTCAGCCGCGCCGGCGCGAGCGGCAACCTCGGTTCGGAGTCGGTGGCCAAGGCGGCACCGGACGGCTACACCATCCTGCTCGGTTCGATTGCCAACACCATCAACCCGCATTTCATGAAAGGCCTCGGCTTCACGCTCGATGAACTCGCGCCGGTATCGAGCGTGGCTGCAGCGCCTGACATCCTGGTGGTAAACCCCGCCGTGCCTGCCAACAATCTGCGAGATCTGCTCGAGTGGATGAAAGCCAGACCCGGCGCCCCCATGGGCATTCCCGGTTTTGGCAGCACGCCGCACTTGTCTTCCCTGCTGCTCAAATCATTGGGGGGCGTCGAGCTCACGCTGGTGCCCTACCAGGGCGGCGGCGCAGTGCTGACCGGCATTTTGGGGAACCACATACCCATGGCATTTGGCACATCGGTGGGCATCATCCCGCGCCTGCGCAACAACCAATTGCGCGGCATCGGTGTCACCAGTGCGAAACGCCTCGCCAGCATGCCCGAGCTGCCCACCCTGGCCGAACAAGGCCTAAGCGGCTTTGACGTTACCGCCTGGTTCGGCGTATTCGTGCCGGCCAAAACACCCAAGGCCATCATTGACCGCCTGTCCGAAGAAACCCGCAAGGCTACCGCCTCGTCCGATGTGCGCAAGCGCCTGACGGACCTTGGCGCCGACCCCTTGGGGAGCACGCCGGAACAATTCGCCGACTATGTAAAGGGCGAATATGCAAAATGGGGCAAAGCGGTAAGCGAGGCGGGCATCAAGGCGGAGTAGGCAAAATGCAAGTCAAACCAATACAGAGCCACACCACTGATTTCTGAGCGTTCAGAAAATGTTTGATTTGAGCCCGAGTAGCGTTGAAGCCAATATGGATTTTCCATCTCCTCGTTCCTTCTACCCGGCTGGTTGCTCGCCAGTGAAAGCCGCCAATTGCGCGTCGAAGGCGCGCTTGTAGGCGGGCTGCGCTTCGCCGCGGGCCACCTCGGATCACATCAGCGAAGAGGTTCGGATATTCGTCCAGCAATCCCGACGCTTTGCGCCTGAAGCACCGACACCATCATCAGGCCGCCCGCGCTGAACGCGCCATCGAGCCAGTCGGTAGGCCCAAGGCGACGGGAAAGTTGAAGTTGGCCCAGCCGGTTGCGGACGCGATCCTGGACCAGAGGCATGCGTTGCGCGGACCAGGGCTTGTCGCCCTCAAGGAGCCGGGCGGTTCCGAGTTCAAGGATCGGCGGCTCCACCGTGCCCAGCGGCGAACATGCAGGGAATCGCGCGCGCCCGGGCATTCGCCTCAATCGGTAGCAGGCCCGCAAGGCGCTCGGCGATATGGAACACGATCGCCCCGGTCTCGAACAGGGCGAGATCGCCTTCTTCATAGGTCGGTATCTGCCCGAAAGGATGCAGCGCCAGATGGGCGGCCTCCTTCATCGCCTTGAACGAAACAAGGTAGACGAACGGTGGGACTGGAAATCGACAAACCAGCCAGGATATTTCCAGCCGTTGCCGCGCTCAGCCAATATCCATGCGGTTCTTCGGCCATTGCGGCCTGCAAGCCTCTCCCACCATGGGTTTTGGCCAGTGCCGCTTTCAACTTTATTCACCAGCCGCACAGTTTGGGGTCCCCGTCCTGCGCTGGTTCGGACGCGCTCCACGCGCTGCGCAACGCCACGTTGAAGCTGTAACATTCAACAACGCCAAGGAGTCTTGCCATGCCAGATACCGTTATCGAACTTGCTCAACGCGGTCGCGCCCTGGATGCGAAGGATCGCGAACGCCTCGTCGATTTACTCCTGGACTCGCTCACTGAGTCTCCCGATCCGGAGATTGAGGAAGCCTGGCGGCTTGAGATCAGGCGCAGGGTTGCGTCGTACGAACGCGGTGAAGCCGTTCTATACGATGTCGAAGAAGTCATGGCCGAGGCGAAGCGGCTTGCGCCGTGACGCACCTGCGCCTCGACTCCGCCGCACGAGTCGAGCTGCTTCACGAAACCAAATATTACGAAGCGACCCGCCCTGGCACGGGCCGAAAGTTTCGCGAGGCCGCGGATGACGCATTTGAGCGGATCAGGCGAACGCCAAAGGCGGGCAAGCCTGACGAAGAAAGCTGCCGCCGCATGCGTATTGCCGGTTTTCCGTTCTCCATCGTGTATCGCGAGGAGAAGTCTGAAATCGTGGTCTACGCGGTCCGGCCCGATGCGCGCAAGCCAGGCTATTGGTTGTCAAGAACACAGTGACGCCCAAGCCGCTCAGCGCCCGATGTGACAAGCTGGATTCAGTTGAATGCAACGTCCTGGAGATCTGCATGCGCACCGAGTTTGAAGCCTTGGAAGCTGAAGTCCTGAAACTGGCCCCCGGGGAACGTTCGCGTCTCTTCGAGCGCCTCGTCGCAAGCCTGGATACAGACGCCGAAATCGAAGCCGCATGGGAGCGCGAGGCGGACCGGCGGGGAGCCGAACTGGAGTCCGGTGTTGTCGCCGCTATCTCGGGCGACGAGGTATTCGCCCGTCTTCGGGCCCGGCTTGCCCGGTGAACTGCAATCGACCCTCTTGATTGACGTGCTCGAGGAGATTGCGAACCGCCGGAAGCTCCAGTAGCTTGGAACCATCACCATCATGGTGAAATTGGCAATGGGCACAATTGCAGGGTCAATCGCGGGTCTACGCCAAGCTGAAAGGAAATCATGAACCACAAGCGTGGGAAGCGGAAGAATGCAAGGTCCGGCTGCTTATTGTGCAAGCCGAACAAGATGAACGGCTGGAACAAAGACAAGCTCGGCCACACCGGATTTGGAAAGTTGAAGAAGGTGTTGTGTGCCAAAAAAGACTTGCAGGACGGCGCATATGGATTGGCATGAGAAAAGCAACCAAGGGCGGATTGAGAAAATCATCTTCGGCGGCGGCGGGTGCGGCCGCC
>JANLTL010000596.1:0-9277 GCA_031362905.1 Burkholderiales bacterium
CTCGCCGACCGCGAACAACGCTTTGTGCCCCCCGTCAGTGCCCACGCGGCGCGCGCCGAGATGCTCTCGTGGCTGATGTTCATCGCCAGCGGTGCGGGCCCGTTCTCGGGGCAATCGGTGCACTTTCGCCATGCCGCGCCAGAGCCCAAGGAATACGCGCTGAACCGCTACGACTACGAAGCGCACCGCCACTGGAAAATTGTCGAGAACCACCTCGCCACCAGCACCTACATGCTCGGCCAAGAGTATTCGATCGTCGACATGGCCCTGTGGGGCTGGGCGCGCATGCTGCCCTACGTACTGGGCACCGGTGACGCCACCTGGACTACCTACCCGAACATCAAACGCTTGCTCGACACCATCAACGCGCGCCCGGCCGTAGCGCGCGCCGATGCACTCAAGACCAAGCATGCGTTCAAGACCGAGATGGACGACGACGCCAAGCGCGCCATGTTCCCGCAGAACGAACGCCTGAAGAAGTAACACGGCAGGTTCGCGCTGCGTCGACGCACGGCAAACCAGCGCAAACCCTTGTTGCGAGCGGCTTCTGGCGTAGAACTCCGATGGCAGCGACAAGCCCCCCTGCTCTGCAAGCGCGGTGTCACACGCTCGTGCCCAGGCACTGACAGAGGCGCAGCGCTGGCTCGGCGATTTTGGCGCAGCGCTGGCGCGGGCCGACATTGAGGGCGCGCTCGGGCTGTTCGCCGACGATTGCTATTGGCGCGACTTTGTCGCCTTCACCTGGAACATCCACACCAGCGAAGGCCGCGCCGGTATCGGCGCCGTGCTGCGCGCCACGCTTGCAGCGGCGCAGCCGGCAAGCTGGGTGACCGGCGGCAGCGCGACCCGCGAAGACGGTATCACCGGCGCGTGGTTCAGCTTCGAGACCGCAGCCGGCCGCGGCTACCTGCGCCTCAAGCAGGGGCGCTGCTGGACGCTGTTCACGACGCTGCGATCGCTCAAAGGCTTTGAAGAAAAGTCCGGCCGCAACGGCACGCGCGAGGCCGGCACCCTGCATGGCGCATTCAAAAATCGCCAGAACTGGCTTGAGCGCCGCCAGCAGGAAGAAGCGGAACTGGGCATCACGCGCCAGCCGTATTGCCTGATCGTCGGTGGCGGGCAGGGCGGCATCGCGCTGGCGGCGCGTCTGCGTCGGCTCAATGTGCCGGCGATCGTGATCGAAAAAAACGCACGCGCCGGCGACTCCTGGCGTAATCGCTACAAATCGCTGTGCCTGCACGACCCGGTCTGGTACGACCACCTGCCCTACCTGCCCTTTCCCGACCACTGGCCGGTGTTCTCCCCCAAGGACCAGATCGGCGACTGGCTCGAGATGTATGTGCGCATCATGGAGATCAACTACTGGGCCAGCACCGAGTGCCTCGGCGCGCACTTCGACGCCGCCGCCGGCGCCTGGAGCGTCAAGGTCAACCGCGGCGGCACGCCGTTGACCCTGCGCCCGACACACCTGATCCTCGCCACCGGCATGTCGGGCATGCCCAACCTGCCGCTGATACCTGGCGCCGAAACCTTCGAGGGCACGATCCGCCATTCGAGCCAGCACCGCGGTGGCGCAGGCTACGAGGGCAAGCGCTGCATCGTGCTCGGCGCCAACAACTCGGCACACGACATCTGCGCCGGCTTCTGGGAACACGGCACGCACGCCACCATGATCCAGCGCTCGCCCACCCTGGTGGTGCGCTCCGAGATGCTCAAGCAGCTGGCGTGGGCGCCGCTGTATTCCGAAGAATCGGTCGCCAACGGTTACACCACCGAGGTTGCCGACCTTACCGGCGCTTCGATGCCGCTCAAGCTGATGCCCGCCGTACTCAAGCCGATCTTCGACGAGATTCAAAAACGCGACGCCGCGCTCTACGCAGGCCTGGCGCGCGTCGGCTTTCAATATCACTTCGGCCATGATGGCTCGGGCATCCACACCGCCTACCTCCGGCGCGGCTCGGGCTACTACATCGACGTCGGCGCGTCGCAGCTGATCATCGACGGCGAGATCGGCTTGAAAAGCGGCGTCTCGATTGCGCGCATCCACCCGCGCTCGGTCACGCTCACCGACGGCACCGAACTGCCGGCCGACCACATCGTCTATGCCACCGGCTACGGCTCGATGAACGGCTGGGCCGCGAAACTGATTTCACCCGAGGTGGCCGACAAGGTCGGCAAATGCTGGGGCCTGGGCTCGGACACCTCGAACGATCCCGGCCCGTGGGAGGGCGAGTTGCGCAACATGTGGAAGCCGACGCAGCAGCCGGGGCTGTGGTTTCAGGGCGGCAACCTCATGCAGGCGCGCCATTACTCGCTGTATCTGGCGCTACAGTTGAAGGCACGCCTTGAGGGCTTGCCGACGCCAGTGTACGGGCTGCCGCCGGTGCGGCATCTCACTTGAAAATATCTCACCCAGACCGTCAGGGCTCGCGCAGCTCCAGCTTGCCGCCCGCGAGGCGCCCGAGATACTGCTTGCTGCCGCCACTGAGGAAGATCTGCTCGCCGTAGACGCGCCCGGTGAGAGTGATCACCGTCGTGCCCTGTTTGAGCGTGCCGGTAAGCATCTGGAACTCCTGCGCGAGCTTCACCTCGCCTTGTGCCACCTTGTATTCGCCTTCGACTTTCTGCGGCACCACCCAATGCAGCACCTTGCAAAAGGAGACATCGCAGCCGGTCTGGCCGTAGAGGTCCGCCTCGGCATCGGGCTTCCATTCGGCCATGGTGAAGGTGTTCGAGACGATGCGCGTGCCCGGCTTGAGCTCGAGTATCTTCGGCCGCAGCTTGCGGTTGATGTCGGGCAACAGGAACATGGTCAGCACCGTCGCCTCGGCGAAGCTGGTCTCGAATAAATCGGCCTTGACGAAGCTCGCGCGTTCCGTCATGCCCGCCGCCGCCGCCTGACGCTTTGAATACTCCACCATGTCCGGGTTGTATTCGATGCCGAGCGCACGCGCGCCCAGCTTGGCCGCCGTGATCACGGTGCGACCATCACCCGACCCCAGGTCGATCACCACGTCGCGCGCTGTCACCGCGGCAATCTCCAGCATCTTGTCGACGACCACCTGTGGTGTCGGCAGCCAGATCACGTCTTTACCCTGCTGGCCCGACTGGGGCTGGTAAGGCTTCTCCGGCGTGGACGCGGCTGGCGCAGTTTGCGCCCCGGCGAGGCTGGCGAAACCGGCGAGGCAAGTGAATACGAGGATGGCAAACCTGGGCGACGTGACGCGGAACATCGGGAAACTCCTTTTTGGACAGACTTGTATGGGATGGTTGGCGCGTTGGCTCGGGGCGATTCCAGCGGCGCCACGTGGGCCGGCCAGATGGAATTCTGGCAGGCCACCATCTGCTCGCGGAACTGAAAAGCGTCGTCGTCGATTGATCATCCCGAAGCGCTGCTGTTGGCTACCAGAGTGGTCGAAGCACGATGACCACTCCCTTTTTATGCTTGCACCGCTCTGGAACGCACCCATATTTTAGTCGCTACAGACTCGCCTCTGCCGCTGCCCTGAAGTACCCGTGGGCTGCATCAGCTTGCCCGGTCGCTTCCATCAGCCGCGCCAGCTCCAGCCAGACGCGACGCGACGGCGCTACGGTCGCAGCCTGTTCAAGAATCTGTTGCGCCTTGCCCCAGAGTTTTTGCCGTGTGCACAGACGACCCATTGCGAGGAGCAGTCCGGCATCGCGCGGATGTGCAGCAAGCAAACGTTCGGCGCGCTCCAGCTGGCGCGCGATATCGCGCTCATCCTCAAACACGCAATCGGCGATTTGCGCGGCCAATGCGCTGTCCCATTCATGTTCGAGCGCCGTGTCGATCAGGTCTTGCGCTTCGCGCATCAGCCCTGCGGCTACCAGGCCTGCCGCCACGCGCCGTGCTACGCCCGCCGTACGCCGGTCGGTGCGCGACATGCGGCGCAGGCGCTCACGCAAGTCGATTGCGTCGCCGCTGGAGAACAGGGCTGCGTAGGCGACTTCACGCGTTTTCGCAGCGACCGCCGGGTGCACCGCCTTGTGCTCTTCGAGCCGATGCGCGACTTTGAGAGCGTCTTCCCACCGGCCGGCCCGGGTCATCGATTTGAGTGCGAGACGCTGGCTGGCGATATGGCGCGCGCCGCTGCGGTTGAGTTCGGCGAGCACGTCGAGCGCTTCGGCATCGCGGCGTTGCTGCGCGAGCAACTCGGCACGTGTCATCAGGGTCGCATGGTTGAGGGCAGTATCGCCTGTGGTTTGCGCGGCCCTGCTGGCCGCGTCCAGCCATTTGTCGCGCTCTTGCGTGTGTTCGAGTTGATGTGCAGCGCGCGCGGCGAGCAGCGCAGCGAGGCCCGGCTCTTCACCTGCGGCGTGAGCAGCAGCAGCGGATTTTTCGGCGCGTGCGTAGCGGCCTTCGAGCGACGAGAGCAAAGCGTCAAACAGGGAGTGGCGCGCTTTTTCAATGGCGCGCGCTGCACGAAACGCACGCACCCGCTCGGGCAGACCAAGGGTATAGGTGGCGGCGCGGATAAAGAAATACACGGCAACAAAGCCCAGCACCAGCAGCAGGATGAAGAGCGACAGCGCCATCTCGACGCGCGCCGGATTGACAAAGAAGATGACGTAGCCGTCGTTGTAACGTGCAGCCAGCGACAAGCCGGTCGCGAGGGCAAATAGCGCCAGTACCCAAAACAGGCCACGCATGGTCTAGCGCCTCCTCGACCAGCGTACCTGCGGTGCCTGCAGCACGTGCCGCACGTGCTGCAGCTGCCACACGTACCGCAGGTACCGCGGGCGCCCGGGAGGCATCGGACCAGCCATCGCTACTTGCCCGGCGCACGCGGCGCCTTGTAGTTGCGCACCGCATTGATGCTGTCAGCCAGCGTCGGTAGCTCGATGCTGATGGCAGATGAGGATAGCGATCGCAGAGTGGCAAGCGCGGCGGCGCCATTTTTGGAACGTACATCGACATATCGATTGAGCCAGACAATGGCGGTGTCGACATCACTCTTGAATAGCGCTTCATTGCGCTGCAGGAGTGCGATGCGGGCGTTGAGCAATTTGAGCTTGAGGTTCTCCCGCACGAAAAACGCCTGGCTGGGGCTGAGCAGCACCGGGTCCGCATCACCAATGTCGCGGATGCGGATCAGCTGGCGAAACTGCTGCCACGCGTCGTCGCGCACCCGCGCCCAGGCGGATGGCTCGGCTTTCTTGTCTTTTCCCTCTTTGGACTCTTTGCCCTCCTTGCTTGTCCTGTCATCTTTTGGTGCAGCAGGGGGCGGTGCTGCGGCAGCCGGTGTTGTTGTGGAGGGCAGCTGCGTGGCGCGCGGTGAAGACGGCGGCGTACGCTCGTCAAACAGCAAGGGCAGCGTATCGGCGCTACCGATCACGGCATCGAGACGAATCGCGAGGCCGGAGGTATCAATAAAAGGCAAATTCTTCAATCGCTCAATGTCTTTTTGCAAGGCGCGGCGCACGCCGATGAACTGTGCTTTGTCGGCGCGGCCAAGGCGCGCATCAGCGTTCTGAAGGGCAACCAGCGCGCCGCGCACATTGCCCGCCAACTGCAATTGCTGCGAAGCGATACCCAGGGTCTGCTCAATCTCGGTCAGCGCCCAGTCGTCGCGATTGCGCGAGAGGTCTTGATAGAGCGCTTCGAGCGCAGCTTGCTGGCTTTGCGATTCATTGAGCTTCGCTTCAACTGCCGCCAGTTTGGCCACTGCTTCGGTCACGCGCGCCTGCGCTTCGCGCGCGAGTTGGCCCTGCTGCTGCAGCGAGGCACTCTCGGCTTGCAGGCGCAGCGCAACTTCCCGCGACAGATTGGTCACCTGCCGCCGCGTGTCCCACCAGTTGACAGCGAACAACAGCACCAGCACCGCGATGATGATTTTCTCTCGCGACCACCACGCCACAAACCTTGGTGGGAGCGGGTTTGCGGCAGATGATGCGCCAGGGCCGTTGGTGGGAGCCGCTTCCGGTGGCATGCCTGGTTGGCTTTTTTGGACAGTCTCGTTCATGCTGTTGCCGGTCGCGCCGCCTTCACAAAATGGTCCGTGAGACCTGCCATCAGACCCGCATCACCCCCTGCGGTTTCGACCACACGAGCGCAGTCGAGGGCGCGCATGCGCGCGGCGATGCGCGGATGTGGCACAAACACTGGCACGGACCGGGTAACGACGGCAGCATCGTTGGCAAGCATGGCTACCAAATTTTCACCCCCTTCAGAACTGGTGACCGTTAGCGCGGCGATGTGGCCTTGCCGCGCCTGTTGCAGCAAAGACGCCGGGTTGGCAGTGCCGCATACCCGCGCGTAGCTGGCGACGGCCTGCACCGCCACTCCCGCGCGCGTGAAATGGTCGAGCAGCCATTCGCGCCCGCCCGTGCCGCGCACGATCAGCACGCGCTGCGGTGCCAGCTTTTGGCGCGCCAGTTCGGCGATCAGACCTTCACTGTCGAATCGTGTCGCTGGATGAATCACAGGGTGGGCCGGCAACGATGGCGACCACTGCTCTACCAGTTTCGCAGCGGTGGCCGGCCCGGTGGCAGCTGCACGCACATGCACAGGCCACACCAGTCCACGGGCAGTTAGGCGTGCGAACGCGTGCTGCACTGCATTGGCGCTCACAAAAACCACGAGATCGAAACTCGCCAGCGCATCCAGCGCCGCATCGAGCTCGCGCGGATCCGTCAAGCCTGCGATATCAATGGTGGGAAACAGCACCGGAACGCCACCCGCAGAACGTATCATGGCCGCAAGCGCGCCCGCCTGCACGGCTGGGCGCGTGACCACGATGCGCAAGCCATCGAGAGAGTTCATCTTGTGCGCGCCATCGCATCAGGCGGCATCGCGCAGTGCCGCCAGGATGCGCCCGGCGCCCAGCTTGTTCAGTTCCATCGCAGCACGCTCACCGAGCGCGACCGCGTCACCCGCAGCACCCTGTATTTGCGTCTCCATCGTCTCGCTGCCATCGGGCGCGCCCACCAACGCGCGCAGCACGATAAGCCCTGATTCGATCACACCAAAAGCTGCCAGCGGCACCGTGCAACTGCCACCGAGCGCCCGGCTCACGGAGCGTTCGGCGGTGACGCACGCGGCGGTGTCGTCATCATTCAGAGGGGCCAGCCAAGCGGCGATGTCGGCGCGCCCAGCCACGGTTTCGATACCGAGTGCGCCCTGCCCCGCCGCGGGCAAGCTCACGGTAGAGGGCAGAATCGCGCGAATGCGCTCCGCGAGGCCGAGACGTTTCAAGCCGGCCGCCGCGAGCACGATCGCCGCATACTCGCCGCGATCGAGCTTGGCGAGGCGCGTATCGAGATTGCCGCGTAACGGTTGAATCACCAGATGTGGGTGGAGGCGGCGAATCTGCGCTTCACGCCGCAGGCTGGAGGTGCCGACGACACTGCCAGCGGGCAACGCCGCGAGTGAAGAAAAGGTATTCGAGACAAACGCATCTCGCGGGTCTTCGCGACGCATGATCACCGGTAACGCAAACTCGGGCGCGAGATCGGCGGGCACGTCCTTCATCGAATGCACCGCGAGATCGGCCTCGCCACGGAGCAGCGCGACTTCAAGTTCCTTGACGAACAATCCCTTGCCACCAACCTTGGAGAGCGTGCGGTCGAGGATTTCGTCGCCGCGCGTCGTCAGGCCGAGGATGTCCACAACACAGCTTGGATATAATTGCTGCAATGCAGCGCGAACATGTTCCGCCTGCCACATCGCGTGACGGCTCATGCGTGACGCGATGACCAACTTTTTCGGGGACGGTCCCATTGATTTTCCGGGGAAACAGCGTACGCAGACTGGCGAAAAGTTTAGCACGCGCATGCGCCGCCACTCTCGCCATCGCGCTGTTTGCCAGCGGCGCACAGGCCATCGAAGTAACGCAAAATCTGGTGGCCGAAGGCGCGATTGCAGCGCAGCAATCAAAACCCTTGCTGCTGTTCTTCACCCAGCCCGGCTGCTCGTTTTGCGAGCGCGCACGCGCCGAATATTTGCGTCACCTGGCCCTCGACCCGGCCTACACCGCGCGCGCGATTTTTCGCGAAGTGTCCATCGGCAAATCCGTCACGGGATTCGATGGCCAGCGCCGCAGCGGGGCTGCGGTGGGGCGCGCACAAGGGGTGACGCTCTACCCGACGATCGTCATCGTCGATGCGAGTGGCAAACCGCTCGCGCCGCCGCTGCGCGGCTACACGGTGCCGGATTTTTATGGCGCCAGCATTGACTCGCGACTTGACGACGCGCACGCAGCCTTGCAGGCTATCTCCGGAAGCGCCAAATGACGGCACGCTCTTTACATGTGCGAACGGCTGGCACCCAGGCGACGGCTGCGCCGGCGCTTGCCCGCGTGGCCCGGGTCGCTCACGACAGTGCCCCCAGATTGAAGGAAGACATCCGGCTGCTCGGCCGCATGCTTGGCGACACCATCAAGGCGCGCGAAGGACAAGATACCTTTGACACCATCGAGACGGTGCGCCAGCTCTCGGTCCGCGCCGCGCGCGATGATGACAGTGCCGCGCGCAAATTGCTGGCGCGCACGCTCAACCGCCTTTCACGTGACCGCACCGTATCGGTGGTGCGCGCCTTCTCGTATTTTTCGCACCTGACCAACATCGCGGAAGATTGCGATCACAGCCGCCGCGCGCGCAGCGCTCTGCTTGCGGGCGATGCAGCGGCCCCCGGTAGCCTCGCCCATACGCTCGATCACCTGGCTGCCGCGCACATACCCGCTGCCGAGGTCGCAGCATTTTTTGCCAACGCCTGTCTGGTCCCGGTGCTCACTGCGCATCCGACCGAGGTGCAGCGCAAGAGCATTCTTGATGCCGAACTGGACATCGCTCGCCTGGTCACCCAGCGTGACCAGACTGCGCTGACGCCCACCGAGCGCGAAGCGATTGACGAACTGCTCGAAGCGCGCATCCTCGCGATCTGGCAGACGCGCATGTTGCGCCCCACGCGCTTGACAGTAGCGGATGAAATCGAGAACGGGCTGTCGTTCTTCCGCTACACCTTTCTCGAGCAGTTGCCGCGCTTGCTGGAGGCTACCGCGCGCGAGCTTGCGCGCCGCTATCCGCGCACACCGATCGAAGTACCGCCGTTCTTCCGCATCGCCAGCTGGATCGGCGGAGACCGCGACGGCAATCCGAATGTGCATGCCGCAACCTTGCGCCGTGCCCTGCAGCGCCAGTCGAGTCTGGTGTTTTCGCACTACCTTGCCGAAGTGCATGCCTTGGGTGCCGAACTGTCGCTCGCAAGCCTGCTGGTCAAGACCACGCCGGCACTGGCGTTGCTGGCCAATACCTCACC
>JANLTL010000549.1:0-4975 GCA_031362905.1 Burkholderiales bacterium
GCTTGCCGGCCCACGGCGTGAAACGGCAACCGGCTCGACGCACAGGCCACACGATTGGCGACAAGACGATGGTGGAGGTGCCGCGTTAGGGCTGGCGGAAGAGCCACCTCAACTCACCACTCCAACTGAAGCCTGACGTCCCGGCAGATTTTGCCTACAATGGCACATCCCCTCTGCATCGTGCCCCTATGCCCCAGGAACTCCGGTTTCACCGGTTCTCAAAACTCTCGCCCAACGCTTTCGACTTCGCGCCGCGTGATTTGGTGGTGGCGGGCTGGACCGGCCGTGACCGCAAAGCGCTCGAACATCATGTGCGCGAACTCGAGGCGCTCGGCGTCAAGCGCCCCTCTACGACGCCGGTGTATTACCGCATCGCGACAGGCAATCTCACCCAAGACAAGCATTTGCAGGTCCTCGGCGCTGATACCTCCGGCGAGGTAGAACCTGTCATGTTCTCCATGCGTGATGGCTTGTGGCTTGGCATCGGCTCCGATCATACTGACCGCAAGCTTGAATCGGTCTCGGTAGCGATGTCGAAACAGGCGTGCCAAAAGATTGTGGGCCCGCACGTTTGGGACTGCCGCGAAATCGCTGCCCATTGGGACAAGATGATTTTGCGCTCATGGATCATTGAGTCGGAGGGAGCGCAACCGGTGTTGTACCAGGAGGGCTCGCTGTCTCTGATTCGAGCGCCTGCCGATCTGATTGAAGGCTACGCAGGTGCCAATGCCCTGCCGGTCGGCACGGTGATGTTCTGCGGCACCTTTCCTGCCATCGGCGGCATCCGTCCGGCACGGCGCTTTGTCGGTGAGCTCGAGGACCCGGTGCTCGGTCGCAAGCTGCGCTTTTCCTACGATATCGAAACCCTTCCGGTGGTCGAGTAGCGCCGCGCGCAGATTGCGCCGGCATTGGGTTTGCGGCCCTGTCTTTCTGCAGCGATCGCCGACCGAAAGCCCGACGCGCATCTGATCCGCTCCGGGTTCCGCTTGCATGAACAATTGGGTTTTTCTCGACCTCGAAACCACCGGCGCCTCGGCGCGTGGCGACCGCATCACCGAAGTAGGCCTGATCCGGGTTCACGAGGGCGTCGAAGTCGATGAGTGGTCACAACTGGTCAATCCGGGCATCTCGATTCCGCCGGAGATTCAGCGGCTCACCGGCATCACCAATCAGATGGTGGCGCGCGCACCGCGTTTCGAAGAAATTGCGATGCAACTGCAGGAGCGTGTTGGCGAGGCCGTGATGGTGGCGCATAACGCGCGCTTCGATTTCGGGTTTCTGAAATCCGAGTACGCGCGGCTCGGTATTACCTTCTCGTCCAAAACGCTCTGTACTGTGCGGCTCTCGCGTGCGCTGCATCCAGAGCAGGCGCGTCACAACCTCGATACCTTGATCGAACGTCATGGCCTCACCGGGATTGACCGGCATCGCGCATTGGGCGATGCGCGCGCGATTTGCACCCTGTTTCACAAATGGCAGTCCGAGGTGGATGCTGAAACATTTGACGCCGCCATCAACCGGCTGCTGCAGCGCCCCAGCCTGCCCGCCCATCTTGACCCGGATGCCCTGCGCGATCTGCCGTCGCGCCCCGGCGTCTATTTGTTTTACGGTCTCAACGCGCAGCCGCTCTATATCGGCAAGGCGATCAACCTCAAAGAGCGCATTGGCGCGCATTTTTCGAACGACTACCGCTCCGGCACCGATCTGCGGCTATCGCAGGAGTTGCGCCGCATCGAAGTAGAGGAAACCGCTGGCGAACTCGGTGCACTTCTGCGTGAAGCCCAGCTGGTGAAGCAACTCATGCCCGCGCACAACATCAAGCTGCGACGCAAGAGCGGCTGGACGGCGATTCGGCTCGATGAAGAATCAGGCTTGGCGGAATTTGTAAAGTCCGACGACATTCCTCTGGACGCACTCGACTCCCACTACGGCTTGTTCGGCTCACGCGCCGCAGCGAAAAAGTGGTTGCTGGAAGTTGCATCGTCTGCTCAGCTGTGCGCTAAAACCCTCGGCCTCGAGCGCGGCGCCGGCCCCTGTTTTGGCTATCAGATCAGATTGTGCTGTGGTACCTGCATCGGCCACGAACCCGCCGTGCAGCACCTGCAGCGGGTGCGCGAGGCGCTCGACGTAAAACGCCTGCGGCGCTGGCCTTACGACGGCCCGGTCTCCGTGGTGGAAAAGAGTGCCGACCTGCTGCGCGCAGACTGGCACGTGATCGACCAGTGGTGCCATCTTGGAACGGTGCAATCCGAAGCGGCGGCGTGGGAGCTCGCGCAATCGGCAGAGCGGCGCTTCGATCTTGATGCCTATCAGATCGTGCAAAGGCACCTTGACGCTGAGCCTGTGGTGCCGTTCCTGCACTATTGAGAACGGCGGCAGCGCAACCCATTTGGCGGGCTCGTGCCGATCGTTTCACCGGCGGCAACAAAAAAACCCGCAGTTCCTCAAAGGATGCTGCGGGTTTCAGTGTTTGGCGGAGACGGAGGGATTCGAACCCTCGATACGGTTATTAACCGTATAACGCCTTAGCAGGGCGCCGATTTCAGCCACTCATCCACGTCTCCGGATACTGCAGGGCTGTCGTAATTATAGGCGGTCACTCCTCCCGCTTCAATCTTCCGTGCTTCCTCCAGTTGATTTTCGCATTCTTTTTACCGCTGCCCGACGAACCAAATCAAGCCGCCTGATCGAGACCGAATGCCTTGTGCAACGCGCGTACGGCAAGCTCCATGTATTTGTCATCAATCACTACGGAAATCTTGATTTCGGACGTGGAGATCATCTGGATGTTGATGCCCTCTTCCGACAAGGTGCGAAACATCTGGCTGGCAATACCGGCGTGGGTGCGCATGCCGACGCCGACCATCGACACCTTGGCAACCTTGTCGTCACCCCTGATGGCTGCCGCGTTGATCGCGCCCTTGACCTTGGCATTGAGCACGTCAAGCGCCTTGGTATATTCGTTGCGATGCACGGTGAATGAAAAATCGGTCAGGCCATTGACGCTGGCGTTCTGGATGATCATGTCGACGTCGATATTGGCGTCGCCCACCGGCCCGAGGATTTGGTAGGCGATACCCGGGCGGTCAGGCACGCCCTGGATCGTGATCTTGGCTTCATCGCGATTGAAGGCGATGCCGGAAATGACAGCTTGTTCCATTTTCTGGTCTTCCTCAAACGTAATCAGGGTGCCCGATTTGGCCTCATCCGCCAACGGGATCATCGGGTCGGTCAGGCTCGAGAGCACGCGCAGCGGCACCTTGTATTTGCCGGCAAATTCCACTGAACGGGTTTGCAGCACTTTCGATCCAAGGCTCGCCATTTCGAGCATTTCTTCAAAGGTCACTGTCTTCAAGCGCCGCGCGTCTTCAACAATGCGCGGATCCGTCGTGTAGACGCCATCGACATCGGTGTAAATCAGGCATTCGTCAGCCTTGAGTGCGGCGGCGAGTGCCACGGCGGAGGTATCCGAGCCGCCTCGCCCAAGTGTGGTGATATTGCCCTGCTCGTCCATGCCCTGAAACCCGGCGACCACCACGACATAACCCTTGGCGAGGTCAGCGCGAATGGCCTTGTCGTCAATATTCATGATGCGCGCCTTGGTAAAAGCGCTGTCGGTCAGCACTTTCACCTGCGGGCCGGTATAGCTTTTGGCCTTGATGCCTTCTTGCATCAGCGCAATCGCCAGAAGCCCGATGGTGACCTGTTCACCAGTGGCAGCGATGACATCGAGTTCGCGCGGATCGGGATGCGCGGACAGTTCTTTCGCCAAACCGATGATGCGATTGGTCTCGCCCGACATGGCGGAGGGCACCACCACCATCTGGTGACCGGCACGCTGCCATTTGGCGATGCGTTTGGCGACGTTTTTGATGCGGTCAGTCGAGCCTACCGACGTGCCGCCGTATTTGTGGACGATTAATGCCATGATGAGAACAGACTGGTTTTGCGCGCTCGGGCCGGCCACTGCAGTGCCGCCAGAGGAAGTGCCGGTTGACGCGTTCGAGAAGCGAAGAGAACGTAATGAAGCCGATTATTTTAGCGCAGTTGCCCATTGAAATCATGCTGTTGGGTCACGTCACAGGGGTCGTCACAAGGGATAGCACAAGCGGGATACCCGGAACTATCCGACTCCGCCCATCTTTGAACTTTTGTTAATTGAGCTGACAAACCCACCGCGCCGGCCGCGTCCGTGCCAATATGGCATTGTCATATTCGCGAAACCGCTGGAGGCGACCAGGCATGGCTCTTCTGGATCATTTGAATCCGCGCAAACTGCGCGAAAAACTGGGCTTGAATCAGGACGAGTTCTGGACCCGCATCGGGGTCACCCAGTCGGGTGGCTCCCGCTATGAGGCAGGACGCGACATGCCCGCTCCGGTGTGTGAACTGTTGCGTCTGGTTCACGTCGAGGGGATCGACCTGTCCCGGGTGAGGCGGGTCGATTTCGAAATCATCGAGTACCTCAAGAGCAGCCAGCCCGAGGTGTATGCGACGCTGCGTGATACGGTACGCCAGCGGCGGACGCGCGGCGTGCGGCCAACGCGCGGCTAGGCAGGCGGAAATCTGAGCGTCCGCCACACTTGTGCACGAATCATGGTGCGATGTGTCGAAGGCAGGGGCGCATCGCTGATATAATTTGTCCTCTCGGCGTGTGGCGCAGCCTGGTAGCGCACTTGCATGGGGTGCAAGGGGTCGAAGGTTCGAATCCTTTCACGCCGACCAATCGATAAAATGGATCAGCAGCTGAGATGCGCTGATCCATTTTTTTCCACAAGGCGCTGGTGCGCGACGCGGGCATTCAGCAGGAATAGGCGGCTCGAGGTGGGTCCGGCGCTAGGAGTCTGCGCGGCAGAACGACTGCGCGGACGTGTGGTGGTTTACGAAGGGCATTGTCATTGAAGTTGATAGCTATTTTTGGGGTGTTTTGGTTTGGCGTGCGTCCTGTGTCCGGAATATAGCGGTTGTAATCGTC
>JANLTL010000603.1:0-3898 GCA_031362905.1 Burkholderiales bacterium
GCGTGCCGCCGCCATCGCCGTGATCGGCGGGTCAGGCCTTGCGATGGCGCAAGCGCTGCTGCCGCGTTACGCACAGGCGCAGACCATCTCGTTTACCGATCAGCGCATCAAGGCCAATTACGTGACCTATCCGTCACCCGGTGGCAACTCCGGCACCATGCGCGGCTATCTGGTGCAGCCGGCAGGCAATGGTCCCTTCCCTGCCGTGCTGGTGGTGCACGAGAACCGTGGCTTGAATCCGTACATCGAAGACGTCGCGCGGCGCGCCGCAACCGAGGGCTTTCTCGCGCTCGCACCGGACGGTTTGTTCCCGGTAGGTGGCTACCCCGGCAATGACGACGATGGACGCACCTTGCAAGCAGGGCTCGACCAACCCAAGCTGCGCACTGATCTTCTCAATAGCGCGCAGTTTTTGAAATCGCACCGGCTCTCGACGCGCAAGCTGGGCGTCACGGGCTTCTGCTATGGCGGCGGCATCGTCAACTATCTGGCGGCGGCGATGGGCGCCGACATGCACGCCGGTGCGCCGTATTACGGCGTAGCGGCGGATGCCGCGAGCGTATCGAAAATCAAAGCGCCGCTGGTCTGTCATCTCGCCGAGAACGACGAGCGCATCAACTCAACTTACCCGGCCTACTCGGCGGCCCTCAAGTCGGCGGGAGTGGCCCACGAAGTGCATACCTATCCCGGCACCCAGCACGGCTTTCACAACAATTCGACGCCGCGCTATAGCGAAGCGGCGGCCAAGCTGTCCTGGGAGCGCACCATTGCGCACTTCAAGAAACATCTAGGCTGATGGGTGCCATGGCAAGGGCGTGGGGTCGCGCGCCGTAAGTGAAGATGCAGGCAGGCGCGGTTAGCGCGGTTAGAATGGGCCGCATGTCAGACGTCATCTACCGCGCCGATTGCCGTGCCTGCCCGCGACTCGCCAAGTTTCTTGATCTCACCAAATATCAGTACCCGGAATACTTCTGCAAACCGGTGCCGCCGTTTGGTGCGAGCGACGCAGCGCTGGTCATCGTCGGCCTCGCGCCTGGCATGCACGGCGCCAACCGCACCGGGCGGCCCTTCACCGGCGACCACGCCGGTTATCTGCTGTATGCCACGCTAAAAAAGTTCGGTTTTGCGAGCGGCACGTTTTCGCCCGATGGCGATGACGATCTCGCGCTGCAAAGCTGCCGCATCAGTAACGCCGTCAAATGCCTGCCGCCGGACAACAAACCGGAGGGCGCAGAGATCAAGCGGTGCAATCCCTATCTCGCGGCAGATTTGAAGCAGCCCGGCGCGCGCATCGTGGTGGCTCTTGGCACGATTGCCCACGGTGCCTTGCTCTCGGCGATAGGCCTCAAAAAATCGCATTGCAAATTTGCGCACGGCGCTGAGCATGTGCTGCAGGGCGAGGGCAGATCCCCGCTCACCATGATCGACAGCTATCACTGCAGCCGCTACAACACCAACACCGGCCGCCTCACACCGGAGATGTTTGAGGCCGTGTTCGCGCGCGCGCGCGCGTTGGTCGACGCCTGATTGGCCGGGCATGTCATGGGCAGGGCTGCGAAAACCCTTGGTGGGAGCCAGTCTTCAGACCATGCTTCGGAAAATGGCTCTAGGAGTGCATTTCAGGCGGTTGCTCCTCCGCTAGCCGAACCAGATCCCATCCCGGCCTCAGCCTTCGACGCAACTGAATTCCTCAAGACCTGCCCCAATCTTCCCGGCGTCTATCGCCACATCAACGCTGCCGGCGATGTGCTCTACGTCGGCAAGGCACGTGACCTCAAAAAGCGCGTCTCGACTTATTTCCAGAAAGGCCACAACGGTCCGCGCATTGCCCACATGGTGAGCCAGGTCGCGCGTGTCGAAGTCACAGTCACGCGTTCCGAGTCCGAAGCATTGTTGCTCGAAAACAATCTCATCAAGGAGCTGGCGCCGCGCTACAACATTTTGTTTCGCGACGACAAGAGCTATCCCTATCTGATGATCACTGGACACGCTTCGCCGCAGATCCGCTTTTATCGCGGTGCGACCGACAAGCGCCATCAGTACTACGGGCCGTTTCCCAATTCGCACGCGGTGCGCGAGAGTTTGCAGATTTTGCAAAAGGTGTTCCGCCTGCGCACCTGCGACGACGGCGTGTTCGCCAACCGTTCTCGGCCTTGCCTGCTGCACCAGATCGAGCGTTGCACGGCGCCCTGCGTGCAGTTGATCTCGAAGGAAGACTACGCGCGCGATGTGCGCGATGCCTCGCGCTTTCTCTCCGGTGAGTCGCAGGTGCTGCTCGCCGAGCACCAGGCAGAAATGATGCGCAAGTCCGACGCCTTGCAATTTGAGGCGGCCGCGCAAATCCGCGACCGCATCAGCGCGCTCTCGCACGTGCTGCAAGCCCAGGGCGCTGAAGCCGTCAATGAAACCGATGTCGATATCGTCGCCTGCGTGGTGGGTCAGGGCATGGCCTGCGTGAGCCTCGCCATGGTGCGCGGCGGCCGGCATCTGGGTGACAAGCAATTGTTCCCGCAACACGTCGACGACGCCAGCGCCGCCGATGTGCTCGCCGCCTTCATGGTGCAGCACTATCCCGGCCGCTTCACGCCGCCATCGATCGTGATCAATCACGATCTGCCCGATGTCGAGGAACTGGCCGAGGCGCTGTCAGGCGATGCAGGCCGGCGCGTGAATGTGATCCGCTTCCCGCAGGAGTCGCGCCGCCTCTGGCTCACCATGGCCGAGAAGAATGCGCAGATCGCGCTGGCGCGCGTGCTCGCCGAGCGTGGTACCGCGCACGCGCGCACGCGCCTGCTTGCCGGACTGCTTGCACTCGACGAACCGGAAAAAGGCTTCGAGACCCTGCGCATCGAATGCTTCGATATCAGCCACACCGCAGGCGAAGCCACGCAAGCCTCGTGCGTGGTCTATCACCATCACAAAATGCAAAGCGGCGACTACCGGCGCTACAACATCACCGGCATCACACCCGGCGACGACTACGCCGCCATGCGTCAGGTACTTACGCGCCGCTACGAAAAGGTGGCCGCAGCGATCAGCGAAGGCACCGGCGTCAAACCTGACCTCATTCTCATCGACGGCGGCAAAGGTCAGGTTGAAATCGCGCGGCAAGTGATGGCCGAAGTGGGCCTGGCCGAGCCGCTGCTGGTAGGCGTCGCCAAAGGCGAAGAGCGCAGACCCGGACTGGAGACCCTGATCTTTGCCGACGGCCGCGAACCAGTCAATCTACCCGGCGACAACGCCGCCCTGCACCTGATCCAGACCATCCGCGACGAAGCGCACCGCTTCGCCATCACCGGCCAGCGCGCCAAGCGCGACAAGGCGCGCGTCACATCAAGTCTCGAAGACATCGACGGCATTGGCGCGCGGCGCCGGCAAAAATTGCTCGCGCGCTTTGGCGGCTTGCAGGGGGTGCGCAGCGCGAGTGTCGAGGATTTATCGACGGTGGAAGGCATCAGCCGCGAGTTGGCTGAGAGGATTTATGCGCAGTTGCGGTAGACAGTATTGCGCCGAGTTCAATTGCCAACCATGGACATTGTAAAAAGCTTGTCCCTTGCGACTGCACTTCTGCTTGAATATTCCCGATGTTCAAAAAAATGTCTCCCCCCTTTTGAGACCACGTCTAGTCCTAGAGCAGCACTGGCACCCAGTATGCTGATGCTTTTCAGCATGTCTCGCCTTGAATACACGGCGCGCTTCCCTGCGTGATTCCATAGGTCAAAGCCGAGTGATAGTGCTGCGAGGCCGATGCCTGCATAGCTTACTTTTGCCATGATGACCTTGCCGTTTGCATTGGCAGATGTCTCTTGAATCATTTTCGTTCGTGCTCGCTTGCTTCCTATTTTCAGATAGTCCGTCGCAAGCCGCGTTAGCGCAACCGCCAGGCGGATTTGTTCTG
>JANLTL010000578.1:0-2663 GCA_031362905.1 Burkholderiales bacterium
GCAGCCGCCTTGAAGCTCTGCAAACGCGCCACCCACAGGAAGGCTTCGACGAAGCGCAAATTCATGATCAAGAAAAGTTGATGGGGGGCTATCGAAATAACTCGTTTGCGCAAACCTGCGGCAGCGGCGAACAATGCGCGGGCCACTATACACAAGAACGTACCCAACAACGGGCCGCGCCGACAACACGGTCCCTCAACCTCGCCCCACCCGACCCACACCAAGGAGACACGATGACAACGCCGCAACTGAAGTCCGCTTTCTGCGCAATTTCCGTCAGCTTTGCCTGTGCCGTGAGCAGCTTGCCGGCCGCAGCCCAAACCAAATGGGATCTCGCCACCGGCTACTCGCCGGGCAGCTTCCAGACCGAAAACGTGCAGCAGTTCGCCAACGATGTGGAGAAGGTGGCCGGCGGCAAGCTCAAGATCGCGCTGCATCCGAATGGCTCGCTGTTCAAGGCCAACGAGATCAAGCGTGCGGTGCAGACCGGGCAGGTGCAGGCGGGCGAGTTCATCCTCTCCGGCGCAGCCAATGAAAGCCCGCTGTTTGGGGTCGATTCAATTCCCTTTCTCGCCACCAGTTATGGCGATGCCAGAAAGCTCTGGGGTGCGTCCAAACCGGCCCTGGAGAAGTACCTCGCCGATCAAGGTGTCAAGCTCTTGTTCGTCTCGCCGTGGCCGCCCCAATCGCTGTATTCGCGCAAGCCGGTCGCCAAGGCCGCCGACCTGCGCGGCACCAAGATGCGTGCCTACAACCCGGCCACTTCGCGCATTGCGGTGGAGCTGCGCGCCCAGCCGACCACGATTCAGCTTGCCGAACTGGCACAGGCCTTGACCACCGGAGGGGTGGACAACTTTCTGACCTCCAGCGCCAGTGGTATCGAGACCAAGCTGTACGAACACGTCAAGCATCTCTACGAAGTCAATGCCTGGTTGCCCAAGAATGCCGTGGTGGTAAGCCAAAAGGTGTTCGACGCGCTCGACGCGCCGCTCAGGGACGCCATCCTCAAGGCGGCTGCTGCGGCCGAAACACGAGGCTTTGCGGTGTCCGAAGAAAAGAACAAGGGCTACCTCGCCGAACTCAAGCAAAAAGGCATGCAGGTCCAGGCGCCGTCTGCCGAACTGCAGGGTGAACTCAAGAAAATCGGCGACGCCATGATCACGGACTGGATCAAGGACGCTGGTGCGAACGGCAAGGCGATCATCGACAGCTACCGCAAGTAAACATCAAGCGCTTCGCGCGAAGGAGTGGACATGCGGAAATTCATGGACGGGCTGTATCAGGCTGCCGGTGCACTCGCCGCGCTGTTCGTAGTGGCCATCTTCCTGGTGATGGTGGGGGCCTCGCTGCTGCGCGAGGCAGGCGTGCGCACCGGTGGCGCCGATGACCTCGTGTCGTGGATGTGCGCGGCGGCCGCTTTTCTCGCGATGGCGCCCACCTTCAAGCGCGGCGATTTTGTGCGCGTCGGCTTGCTGATCGAGAGCGTGAGTGCGGCCTGGCGGCGCCGGCTCGAAGTCCTTTCGCTGTTTCTGGCGGCAGTATTTTGTGTATATCTCACGGTGGCGGGGGGGCGCTACGTGCTCGAGGGCTTTCGCATCAACGAAATGGCCAATGGCCTGATCGTGATTCCGCTATGGATTCCGCAACTCTCGTTTCTGTTCGGGGTTGGCCTGTTCACGATCGCGGTGCTTGACGAACTCGTCGTCGTATTGCGCGGCGCGAAACCCGGCTATGTGACTGCCGTGGAAGAGCGACACGCACGCGGTGATTTTTCGGAGGACGTGTGATGAGCATCGTCGCCATCTCCGCGCTGTTGTTGCTGGTCATGCTGTTGTTGCTCGGCAGCGGCCTGTGGATCGCCATCACGCTCGCAATGACCGGCTGGATCGGCATGGCCGCCTTCACCTCGCTCGACTCTGCCGTGTGGATGAAGAATCTGTTCCGTGCTTTCTGGGATACCAATGCCTCGTGGGAGCTGGCGGCGCTGCCGATGTTCATCTGGATGGGCGAAATTTTGTTTCGCACCAATCTCTCGGCGCAGATGTTCGAGGGCCTCGCGCCCTGGCTCAACCGCGTGCCGGGGCGCTTGATGCACACCACGGTGCTCGGCTGCGGCATATTCGGCTCGGTGTCCGGCTCCTCCGCCGCCACCTGCGCGACGATTTCAAAAGTCGCACTGCCGGAGTTGATGAAACGCGGCTATCACGAGAACACTGCGCTCGGCGCGCTCGCCACCTCGGGTACGCTCGGCATCCTGATTCCGCCGTCGATCACCATGGTGGTCTATGCCGTCGCGGCAGACGCCTCGATCATTCGCATCTTTTTGGCGGGCTTCATCCCTGGTCTGCTGTTGATGGTCTTGTTCTCGGGCTATATCGTGTGGTGGGCCTTGCGCCATCCGGAGCTGACGCCGGCAGCCGAACTTTCGATGTCGTTTGCCGAGAAGGTCAAACGCTCGGGCAGCCTGATTCCCTGCGGCCTGCTGATCGTATTCATTGTTTGGGTGCTGGTGGCCGGCTGGGCCACGGCCACCGAATGCGCCGCCTATGGCGTGCTCGGCTCGCTCGTCATCGCCTGGCGCAGCGGTTCACTCACCTGGGGCAAATTCTGGGAGAGCGCGCAGGGGGCGACGCGGGTGTCGTGCATGATCATGTTCATCCTCG
>JANLTL010000582.1:0-5455 GCA_031362905.1 Burkholderiales bacterium
CGGCTCGACAAAACCGGCCAGCCATTTTGGCAACACCAGCGCGACGCGCTGGCGGAACAAGGTCCAGCGGCCGTCGCGTTTTTTCGCTTCCAGTTGTTGCGCGTCCGGCAACAGGCGGTCGCCGAGGTAGGGAATGAAGACGACGGCGGCGATCCAGCTGAGCAGCAAGGCAATCGTCACCACCTGGAAAATCGAGCGCGTGTATTCGCCGGTGCCCGATTGCGCGGTGGCGATCGGCAGGAAGCCGGCGGCGGTGATCAGGGTGCCGGTCAGCATCGGGAACGCCGTACTGGTGTAGGCAAAACTGGCGGCGCGCAGGCGATCGAAGCCCTGCTCCATCTTCACCGCCATCATCTCGACGGCGATGATGGCGTCATCGACCAGCAGACCCAACGCGAGGATCAAGGCGCCGAGCGAAATCTTGTGCAGGCCGACGTCCAACACCTGCATGAACATGAAGGTCATTGCCAGCACCAGCGGGATCGACAACGCCACCACGAGGCCAGTGCGCACGCCGAGCGAGAGGAAGCTGACCGCCAGCACGATGATGACAGCCTCGGCGACCGAGCGCACGAAGTCGCTCACCGACGCACGCACCGCACGCGGCTGGTCGTTGACACGATCAATGTCCAGCCCGACCGGCAGCGTCTTTTCGATGCGATCGAGTTCTCGATCCAGGTTTTTGCCCAGCGCGACGATGTCGCCGCCCTTGCGCATCGAGACGCCAATGCCGATCGCTTCGTGTCCCTGAAAGCGCAACTTCGGCTGCGGAGGGTCTGTGAAGCCGCGCTTGACCTCGGCGATGTCGCCCAGGCGAAAGGTGCGGCCATTGGCGCGGATCGGGATATTGCGCACGTGCTCGGCGCTTTCGAAATCACCCGAGACACGCAGGAAGATGCGCTCCGACGGCGTATCAAAATTGCCCGAGGGCGTCATGATGTTCTGGCTTTGCAGCGTCGCCAGAATCGTGTTGATGTCAAGACCAAGATTGGCGATCTTGACGTTGGCGAGTTCGACAAACAGCTTTTCTTCCTGCACGCCGATCAGCTCGACTTTGGCCACGTCGGACACGCGCAGCAGTTCTTTCTTGATGCGCTCTGCCGCTTCCTTGACTTCTGCGTAGCTGTAGCCGTCACCGGTGATGGCGTAGATGTTGCCGAAGGTGTCGCCGAATTCATCGTTGAAGCTCGGCCCGACGATGCCCTGCGGCAGTTCGCCGCGTACGTCGCCGATCTTCTTGCGTACCTGATAGAAAATCTCCGGCATCCTGGCCGCTGGCTCGGAGTCCTTGACGATAATAAATACCAGCGATTCGCCCGGGCGTGAAAAGCTGCGCACGAAATTGATCTCGGGCATTTCCTGCAATTTCTTCTCGACCCGCTCGGTGACTTGCTGCTCGATTTCGCGCGCAGTCGCGCCGGGCCAGCCGGTGCGCACCGTCATCACCTTGAAAGTGAAGGGCGGGTCTTCCGATTGCCCGAGCTTGCCGTAGGAAAAAATGCCGATGAAGCCCATCACCACGATGCAGAACAGCACGAAGGACTGGTGCTTGAGCGCCCATTCGGAGAGATTGAAATTGGTCATGTCTGTGCTGCTTCCATCTGCTTTGGGTGATTGCGATTCGATGCGTGTTGGTGCGGCTCGGTGTGTACTGGTGCGTACTGGTGCGTGTCTTGCTGTGGCTTAGGGTGTTCGAGCCTGGTACTGACTCGCGGTCAGTGTAGGGGGCTAAAAAAAGCGGCCATGGCCGCGTTGGGACGCATGAGCAGATTCAGTTTTTCGCCCGCGCCGCGGCGCCCGGCATGAGCGCTTGCGCCACCGGGATTTCGGGCGCAAGCGGCTTGACCTGCTGCCCGGCCTGCAGCTTGTGCACGCCCGCGATCACCACCGTTTCGCCTCCGGCAAGGCCGGACTGGATCACCACGCCTTGCTCGCTGTATTGGCCCACGCTCACCGGCACCAGCTTGACCTTGCTGTCGGCGCCGACCACCCACACGGCGGGCTTGGTGCCCGCCTTGTCGTCGGTTTGCGTGAGCGCCGTCGCAGGCAGCATGATTGCACGCGTCGCTGATGTTGCGTCCGACGCCTGCGCCGACGCGGCTTTCACACCGGAAGCGACCGAGTTCCCGCTTGCCTCGCCCGTCGCCACAAAGCCCACTGTCGCCGACATGCCCCAGCGCAAGGCTTCGTCGGCATCGTCAATCTTCACCTTGATGGTGTAGGTGCGCGTGACCGGATCGGCCGCCGCCGCAATTTCGCGCACGGTGCCCGAGTAACGTTTATCCGGATTCGACCACAGCGCGATGCCCGCGCGCGGGTTGGCCTTGACTGCGGCCAGTTGATTCTCGGCCACATTGATGACCGCATCTTTTTCGCCCAGACGCGCGATGCGCACCACGGGCTGGCCCGCCGCCACCACCTGGCCTGGCTCGGCGGTCACTGCCATGACCACACCATCGGCGTCGGCGTTCAGCGTGGTGTAGACCGCCTGATTGCCCGACACACTGGCCTGCGCCTGCGCAGAATCGCGCTTGGCAATCGCGGCCTTGTGGGCGTTGAGCTTCTGGTCGTACACACCCTGGCTGACAAATTTCTTGGCGAGCAGATCTTCGTAGCGTGCGAGCTCGCCCTTGGCATAGTCGAGTTCGCTCTCGGTAGCAGCCAGTGTGGCGCGCGCGGCAGCGACATTGAGGTTGGCATCCTGCGCGTCGAGCCGCGCCAAAGCCTGGCCCTTCTTCACCAGTGCGCCGGCATCCACAAAGCGGGCGAGGATTTTGCCGCCGACACGAAAGGACATGTCGGTCTCATAGCGCGCCTTGATCTCGCCGGCGTAGGTAGCCACCGCCTGGGCGTCGGCAGGCATGGCGCGGGTAACGCGCACCGGGCGCACTTCGGCAGCGGCAGGCGGCTTCTCGGCGCAGGCGCCAAGCAGCAGCGCCGCAGGCAGCAACGCGACAATCAAAACAGTTGATGGGGAAACAGGGTTCACAGGTCTACTCCTTGACTTCAGAGGTGAGTTCCGGGGTCACATAGCCGCGCCAAAGCGCGTGCAGGCCGCGATGCATTTCCTTCTGCACATCACGCCGCAACAACTCAAGGCCGGGGCGCGACATGCCTTCGGGATCGTGGCTGGGGTCGCACAATTGCCAGGTCCCGATGCCGAATGCATAGGTGTGGTTGAGCAATTCGACACCCTGCCCCGGCAAAAGCTGCGGGAAAATTTCTTCAAGCCGCGGGCCAATTGCGCCCAGGCGCGAGGCAATGCCCAAGCGAAATTGGTACATGAATTCCGGATCAATATTGCGTTCCAGGCTCGAATGGCACTTGCCCGCCACATGCAGGAACAAGGGATTCCGGCCACAAAAATCGCAAAACACGTGGGCCGCGTCTTCCACTGTCATGTCATGGCCCCTGGCGGCGATCACGGCCTCGACCTCGTCAAACAGGCGCGACGCTTGGCTCGCGTGAATCGCCATCAGCATCTCTTCCTTGGTCTTGAAGTAGAGATAGACCGTGCCTTTGGCGAGACCGGCCGCTTCGGCCACGTCGGCCACCGACGCGAAATTTTCCGGGTCGCGCGCGAGCAAACTCTCTGCCGCCTGCAAAATCGCCGAGCGGCGCGCGGCCTTGTCTTCGGCTTGAACGGCGCGGTGGAGGACGACCATGGTGGAAAGGTGCCTTATGCAGGAAGATGCAGGAAGATGCGGGTAACGGCAAAACAAATGACTTGCGGTCATTTTATAATGACTGCGAGTCATTTGTCAAATTTCCCCCTTGTCCCCTTCCCCACTTCCCCCTTCCGTCGCCTCGCCTCAGGCGGACTGCTAATCCTGGCGCATGGGCGTACTCGCCGAAGAGGGCGCTGGCCGGCCCAAGTCAATCGCCCCTACCCCACTACAACACGGGGTTCGTGATCTCTCCGCCCAAAGCCGCCAGGCCCCAGGCGCTGGTCTGCGCATCGATCGAGAAGCTGATGTGGCTGGCCGCGGCATGCTGGTCGCGGAAGATGCGCTCCATCGGCCCGCGCGTATAGAGCCCATTGGCACCGGCCAGCGCGTACAGCGTATCGACCGCGTCGGTCGCGAGCTTGGCGCCAAATGCGCAATTGCGCTTTTGCCGGAGCTTCAGTTCCATGCTCGTCGCCAGGCCCTCTTCAGCCATGCGCTGCCCTTCGGCGCAATCGGCATGGGCCATGGTGCGCGCAGCATCGATCTGCGCGCCGGCCAGGCCGATGCGCGCCTGCACGGTACCGAGGTCACGCATCTTGAGCGCGGTGTAACTGGTGCTGCGCTGCTTGACCATTTCGCTGATGGCATCAAACATCGCCTGCGCGTTGCCGACCAGGCAGCCGAGCAGGCAATGCCCCGACAGCCCGCCGAAGGGCACGCGGAACACCGGCTGCGGATTGGTGCGCCAACCCGGAAACGGTTCGCCGCGACGATGGTGCACCATGGAAAGCGCGCGATGCTGCGGCACGAACACCTGGTCGCACTTGACCGAGCGGCTGCCGGTGCCGCGCAGCCCCATCACCTGCCAGTCGTCGAGCACTTCGTACTCCGACATCGGCACCAGGCACATGCGGTAGTCGATGATCTTGTCGCCATCCCGCACCACGCAGGCAAGCATGTTCCAGGTCGAGGGCGTGACGACCGATGAAAAATTCCAGAGCCCGGAAATCTCGATGCCGCCTTCGACCGCGCGCCCGCGCCCCTGCGGAAAGGCGATGCCCGAGGCGATCATCGCGTCCGGGTCGGCATTCCATACCTCGGCCTGCGCCGCCTCGTCGTAAAACGCCAGCATCCAGTGGTGCGCGAGCAGGTTGGACATATTCCACGCGGTCGAGATGCAGCCGCGCGCGACGATCTCGGGGATGTCGAAGATCGCCTGGAAGGGCAGCTCCATGCCGCCCCAGCGCTTCGGTTGCAGGATGCGCGCGAGGCCGGTGCGGTGCAGGTCGGCAGCGGCCTCGGGCAGCAGCTCGCCGGCTTCTTCGCAACGCGCCGCGCGCTCGCGCAATGCCGGGATCAGCGCCAGCGCGCTCGCGAGCGCCTCTGCATACGACACCTTCGAGAAATCGTCACGGACCTGGACTTTTTCGGGGGCGTTCATGCGATTCCCCTTACGCGGTCACGCGCGGCATATCGTCGTAATTCTTGGTCTCGTCCCAATCGGGCATGGTGGCGACGTTGAAGAAATTGAGCTCGATGGTGAGGCCGTCAGGGTCAGGCACGAAGATCTGGAACAGGTTGAACGAGGGCAGCTTGCGCGACCACCACTTGCATTTCATGCGCGTCAGGCGCGCACGAAATTCCTCCGGGTCGGACGCGCCGAAGGCAATGTGGTCGACCACGCCCGATTGGTCGGTGCGCGCATCCGGCGGCGAACCGGCGTAGTAAAGCGCATGGTTGGGAATGCCGTGCGGCCCCATGTGCACCCAGACCTTGTCGTCGCGCCC
>JANLTL010000657.1:0-12912 GCA_031362905.1 Burkholderiales bacterium
TGGTGCGGCTTTCCGAGGCCGTTGGCCCGGGAGGCGCATGGGACAAGGCTCAGCGGGCCGCTGCCCGGCAGGACCCGCCGTCGCAGGAACCTGTCACGCCTGAATTTTTCGTTACCGGCATCGGCTCAACCACGACCTATCCCGACTACAAGCCCGCGCCTTTCATCGTGTCTTCCCGGCACGCCGGCGTGGACACCGTCACGGTGGTCACCGAGGGCGTGTTCAGCTATTGCAGCTTCAAGGTCAAGATCGATACCGACCGCTACATCGGCCCCGAGCAGGCGAGCGTGCGCAGCGAGGGCGAAGTGGTGGGGCATGTGACCACAGCCGAGTACGGCTCACAGATGCTGTCGCTCGGTGGCGTGCACCACCTTACCGGTGGCAGCAAAAAAGAGGGCCGCGTTACCTGTCAGGTGATGATGGATCTGGGCAACAAGAAGGCCGTGGAATTTGCCATCGACGGCGGCTCGACCTTGGTGGTGCAGGCTGGCCAGCCACCCATCATCAACGGCGTTACCGAGCAGCGCATGCGCGTCGGATGTGGGTCAGCCACCATCGGCATCTTTGCGCCGCAGTGGAAGGACCATGTCGATGAAGTGATCGTGGTAGACGACCACATCACCGGTGTGCTCACCGAACATCAGGCCGGCAAATACATCGACATGCAGCCTTCGGGCATTCGCATTCGCGGCAAGAAGTCGACGCCGGGGCGCTACTTTCAGGTCGCCAACCCGGGGATGGGCTGGGGCGGCACCGACATCACCGACCCGTTGACCATCATCGAGCGCGTCGACGCCAAAACCGCGCGGCCCGGTATGCGTGTGCTGTTTGTCTCCACCACCGGCGAGGACTACGCCTATTTCGTGCTCGACGATGCCCTGCAGTTCAAGCCGGCTGAGATGCCCGAAGCCCTGAAGAAGGTGGTATTGCGCATCGGCGAGAACTGCGAGCCGGCGCTGTGCACCGTGCTGTTTCTCGGCGGTGCGGGCGGCAGCTTGCGCGCGGGCGTGACCGACAACCCGATCGCGCTGACGCGTTCGATCAAGAACCTGCTCACCAATGTCACCGCCGGTGGCGCGCCGGCCTACATCTGGCCCGGCGGCGGCATCATGATGATGGTGGACGTGATGCGAATGCCCGACAACGCCTTCGGCTATGTGCCGACGCCGGCCATCGTGGCACCGGTGGAGTTCACCATGCAACTGGCCGATTACGCTGCGCTTGGCGGCTACATGGACGAGGTGCGCACGCTTGAGCACGTGCTGGCCACCCAAAAGGTAGAGGTGCAGACGCAGGACCAACGCAATCCCTGGCCGCTTATTCTCGCTGCGGACCCGCCGCACCCGGGCGCCTGAGGGAGCGCATGAAAGTGACCTGGCAAGCTTCCCGCAATCGACTTGACGCCGAGCGCGAGCATTGGCAATTCGGGCCGATTGACCTCGTGCTGCAGGCTTGGGGGGAGGCTGCGGCCGTCGAATCTGCGAAAGGGGCAGCATGGACGAGGTTTGGCCAGTTGTTGCCCGAACTGGTCGCCGAACTCCCGCAGCTGCGCGAACCGGTTGACCACGCGTCGGTTGCACGCGGGCCGGTTGCGCAGCGCATGGTCGCTGCGTGCCAGCCTCATGCCAAGCAGTTCATCACACCCATGGCGGCAGTGGCCGGTGCAGTGGCCGACGAAATCTGCGGGTTTTTCGTCAATGCTCAGGGGGTGCGCCGGGCCTATGTCAACAATGGCGGCGATATCGCGCTGCACCTGTGCGCGGGCGAATCGCTCACGATCGGCGTGATCGATCATCCCCAGATGCCGCGCCAGATTGGCGATGTAACGATCAACGCGAGCCTGCCGGTGCGCGGCGTTGCCACCAGCGGCTGGCGCGGACGAAGTTTCAGTCTTGGCATCGCCGACAGCGTGACAGTGCTGGCCGCGAGCGCCGCTGCGGCGGACGCTGCCGCCACCATGATCGCCAACGCGGTCAACGTCGAGCATCACGCCATCGCCCGTGCGCCGGCCAATACCCTCAAGGATGACACCGACCTAGGCGCGCGCCTGGTCACGGTTGCCGTGCCGCACTTGCCGCGTGCGCTGGTATTGCGCGCGCTGGACGCTGGCCTTGCCGAGGGGCGTTCGTGCCTCGCGCGCGGCCTGATCGATTCCGCCCTGCTGGTGTTGCAAGGGGAATGCCGGCAGATCGGGCGCGATGCGGGTTCAGCGCTTAAACTGGCTGCCTGATGATGGGTGCCGGATGCGGTGTCGAATGCGGTGCCGGATGCGGTGCCACATGTCGGGCATTGGCATCATCCTGTCGACCGTCTGACCCGCCGTCACTATTCTGTACCCAATTCTTTAAGCAATTTTCACCGCACCGGAGTCGTTCATGGTGATGAAAACCGCCCGCAACCTGACGCGCAGTGCCGCGCGTACTGCCACCGGCATTGCCGGCAGCATGGCCGGCAGGATGATGAGCGACGTCACCGCGCGCATGACCAAACAGGTGGCCAACTCCATGGTCGGCAAGGTGGCCGAGAAGATCACGGCAGCGCGCTACTCGCAGAGCAAGCCCGAATACCGGGTTGAAGTTCGCAAGATCATGCTGCAGATCGAGGAGATCAATCATGAAGGCGGGCCGGTGGCGAAGCGCCCGGTAAAAAAGGGCGCGATTGCCGCCGTCGTGCACAACCCGTTTGCGGGCCGTTACGTCAAGGATTTGCAGCCCTTCATGGAGTTGCTCAAGCCCCTTGGTTTCGACCTGGCCGACCGCCTGATCAAGGCGCTGGGCGGACCAAAGAAGATCGAGGGCTATGGCAAGGCCATCATCGTCGGGGTCAATGGCGAGTCGGAGCACGCTGCGCTGTGGCATGTGCCGGGCGGCTATGGCATGCGCGAATTGCTGGAGAACTCCAAGGCCATCGTGCCGTCGAGCATCAAGGTAGCGGCTGCGGGTACGGTGATCGACGTGCCCGTCCACCACCGCACGGCGGCTTACGTGCGCAGCCATTTTGATGCGGTCGAGGTGCGCGTGCCGGATGCACCGCGCCCCGGCGAAATTGTGTTTATCCTGGCCATGACCACCGGCGGGCGCGTGCATGCGCGCATGGGCGGCATGACGGCCGGCGAAATTTCGAAGTTCGACGGCCAGCGCTGAAGACAGCAGCACGGATCCTGGGGGCAGCATGGCATTGTTGAGAAACTGCTGGTACGTCGCCGCGTGGGGCCACGAAGTGGGCCGCGGCCTGCTTGCGCGCAAGGTGCTTGAAGAGCCGATGGTGCTGTATCGCACCGCCGGTGGCGCGCCGGCAGCCTTGCTCGACCGGTGCCCGCACCGCCTGCTGCCTCTGTCCAAAGGCACGCTCAAGGGCGACACGATCGAATGTGGCTATCACGGGCTGACGTTTGATTGCAGCGGGCAGTGTGTGCGCGCGCCGGGGCAGGAACGCATTCCGCCGGCAGCGCGCGTGCGCAGTTTCCCGGTGGTCGAGCATATGGGCATGGTGTGGGTCTGGCCGGGAGACCCGGCGCTGGCTGACAAGGCCAAGCTGTTTGACCAACTGCCGCAATGGGCCGCGTCGCAAACCAGCGATCCGGCCTGGGGTCTCAACATCGGCCCAACTACCCACGTCAAGGCCAACTACCAGCTCCTCACCGAAAATCTGGTCGATCCGGCGCACGTGACCTACGTGCACAAGTCAACGCTCGGCACGGCGGCCATGGCTGACATTCCGATCGAGACAACGCAAATCGGCGACACCCTGCTGGTGACGCGGTGGACACTGGATTCGCCGGCGGCGCCGATCCTGCAACGCTTTGGCCAATGGCCGGGCAACGTCGACCGCTGGCAGTATTACTGGCTGTATCCGCCTTCCATTGCCGTGGTCGACTTTGGTTCACACCTGCCTGGCATGGAGCACACCGAGGCAGCGCGCGATGCAGGCTTGCGTATTTACTCCTGCCATTTCCTGACCCCGGAGACTGAAGGCACTACCCACTATTTCTGGTTGCAGCTGCGCAATTTCGCCCAGACCGATGCGGCGGTTTCGCAAGACATCGTCGACCAGTTCGTGCTGGCGTTTGATGAAGACAAGACCGTGCTCGA
Organism: Burkholderiales bacterium; assembly: GCA_031362905.1. Classification (GTDB taxonomy): domain Bacteria; phylum Pseudomonadota; class Gammaproteobacteria; order Burkholderiales; family JAEUOS01; genus CANJDH01. The sequence goes on from JANLTL010000657.1 coordinate 4,092, forward strand.
AGCGATCCAGGAAGTCGAGTCGGACCCGCGCGTCGAGACGCGCGTCAAGCTGGCGCTCGATTCAGGTAGTGTTCGTCTGCGCCGCACGGTGGCACGACTGATTGCCGAAGAACAGCTCGCCGGCGCATCGTCCACGGTGCCGGCACCCGCTACCGGCGGATCCACTTCCGTCACCGATTCGCTGGCCCACGTTTCGCATTGATGCTTAACCCGTAGTTCCCTGAGGAGTACTTGAAGATGAAGAGACCGTTTCCCGTCCTGTTCCCCGCAACGGTGCCGGCACTGTGTGCGTTTGCTCTGTCGATCGGGCTGATCGGCCCAGCTGCCAGTCAGGGCAAGCCGATCCGTATTGGCGAAATCAACAGCTACAAGGCGCAGCCGGCATTTCTTGACCCCTACAAGAAGGGGATGGATCTGGCGCTCGAAGAAGTCAACGCAGCCGGTGGCATCAACGGCCGCAAGATCGAACTGGTGATTCGCGATGACGGCGGCAACCCCGGCGATGCAGTGCGGGTCGCTGAAGAACTGGTCTCGCGCGAAAAAGTCGATTTGCTCGCCGGCGGCTTTCTGTCACATATCGGTCTGGGCCTGACCGACTTTGCCAAACAGAAGAAAGTCTTCTTCCTCGCGTCCGAGCCGCTGACCGACAAGATCGTCTGGCAGAACGGCAACAAATACACCTTCCGCCTGCGTGCCTCGACCTACATGCAAGCGGCCATGTTGGTGCCGGAGGCGGCCAAGATGAACAAGCGGCGCTGGGCGGTGGTGTATCCGAACTACGAGTACGGCCAGTCCGCAGTGGCCACCTTCAAGGAGCAACTCAAGAAGGCGCAGCCGAACGTTGAATTCGTCGGCGAGCAGGCGCCCCCGCTGGGTCGTATTGATGCCGGCCCGGTCGTGCAAGCCCTGGCCGACTCCAAACCCGATGCAATCTTTAATGTGTTGTTTGGCGCCGACCTCGCGCGTTTTGTGCGTGAAGGCAACACCCGCGGCCTGTTCAAGGGCCGCGAAGTGGTCAGCCTGCTCACCGGCGAGCCCGAGTACATCGACCCGCTCAAGGATGAAACACCGGAAGGCTGGCTCGTGACCGGCTATCCCTGGTACGGTATCGATACCCCCGAGCACAAGTCATTCTTCATCGCCTATCACAAGAAATACAGCGACTACCCGCGTCTGGGCTCGGTGGTGGGTTACACCACGATCAAGGCCCTCGCGGCTGGCCTCAAGAAAGCCAACTCGACCGATACCGAGAAAATGATTGCGGCGTTCCGCGGCCTGTCGTTCGAATCCCCGTTCGGGAAGGTGACGTTTCGCGCGCTGGATCATCAGTCAACCATGGGCGCCTACGTCGGCCGCACCACCTTGCGTGGCGGCAAGGGTGAAATGAAAGACTACAAATATTACGATGGAGCAAAGTTCTTCCCGACCGATGACGAAGTCAGAAAGATGCGCCCGGCGAATTGAGGCCTTTGATGTTTCGGCCAAGGGATGCCTGCGTGGCGCCCTTCGCCGGAACGTCCTGTTTCATCGTCTGCCATGTTGCGGACTGGCGGATTCGGGTGCGGCAACCGTGACCGCGACGTCCACCAGCCAGCGCCGCACCAGTTGTTCCGATTTTGCGTCCAGCAGGGCGGAGATTTTTTCCTCGATGGCGTCTGCATGATGCTTGCATTGGGCGAGTCTGGCTTTTCCCGCACGGGTCAACTGCGTGCGCAATACCCTGCCGTGGGTTTCATGATCCGTTCTGGTGATCAGGCCGTCGCGCAATAGATTCTTCACGATTCCGTTGATCGTCTGCGGGGTGAGGTGAGCGATGCGCGCCAGATCCGCGCCCGAAGCACCCGCATAGGCGTCGAGCAGATTGAGCACGAGATATTGGGGGCTCGTCAGCCCTGCCTTCGCCAAGGCCTGGTCGAGCGCCTGGCGCACTGCCCCCTGGGCCTGCCTGAGCAGGTAAGCGATGTGGCCGTCGCTCCCCCGTTTTCCTTCGCCGGCCGCTGGCGTGGAGTGAAAGCGTGCACTGGTTTTCATTGGGCAACAAGTCAACATTATCAGGGTATTGATAATATATCATGGTGCTGATAAAGTAAGGCTTTCCTGAATGAACCGTGGAGGGTATGCCCATGATGCAGTTGGAAGAGCGAAACCAGAAGATCCTGATCCGTCACGTCAATGCCGAAACTGCGTTCGACATGGAGGGAACCCTGGCAACGCTGACACCCGATTGCCTGTTTGAAGACGTGCCATCCGGAGAAGTGTTCCGGGGTCACGAGGCAGTCAGAAACTATTACGGCAAATGGTGGGCCGCGTTTGGCAATGTTCCTGCCCATAGCCGACGTCACGTGGCCGCTCCGGACTTGCTGATTGTCGAAACCCGTTTCGTGGGCAAGCACAAGGGGGAGTTCGACGGCATTGCGGCATCGGGGCGTCCGATTGATCTGCCGGTGGCGATCTTTGTGTCGTTCCGCGATGGCTTGATGTCGGGTGAGCGTTTTTACTACGACCGGCGCACGCTGCTGTCCCAAATCGGGGCAGGCGATCAAGCGAACTAATTCGTCACAACCAACCAAGTCATGCGGATCGCCGTATTGGGAGCGACCGGTGTCGCCGGTCGTGCACTGATCCCGCTTCTACTCTCACGTGGCCATCACGTGCGCGCCTCGTTTCATTCGGGCGAAGGTGAAGCCATTACAGCGCAGTTGGGAGACGAAGGCGTTCGGTGCGACATCCTTGACGCTGACAGCGTCAACGCGTTTGTTGCCGGGAGCGACGCGGTCATCAATCTTGCCACCGCGATTCCCAAGGCCGGTGGCAAGGGTAGTTGGGCTGCCAACGACCTGGTACGCCGCGACGGCACGGCCAATGTCATCGCAGCGTGCCAGCGCATTGGCAGTCGCCTGGTCCAACAGAGTGTGGCGATGCTTCACTGTGCTGATGACGCGAAGCCACAAACGGAAGGGGACCCTGTCGTGGGCTATGGCGTCCTTGAGTCAGCTGCCGAGCTCGAGCGCATGATTTCCGCGGCTGCCATCGATTGGCGCATCGTGCGCGGCGCCGCCTTTTACGGTCCCGGTACCGGCCGCGAACAGGCACTGCTGGCGTCAGCTTCTGACCCCGCTTTTCGCGTTCCGGGGGATGGATCAGCATGGATGTGCTTTATCCACGTGAACGACTTCGCAGCCGCGCTGTGCACCGTCGTCGAGCACGGGCGCGAGTGCGAGGCGTATATCGCTGCCGACGATGCACCGATCCGGATTCTGGACCTGTATACGCGGCTCGCGAGCGTCCGGCGCCTGGCCAAGCCGCAGACTGGCGGGCCAGACGGGCTACGCTCTTTCCGCGTGTCCAACGCCAAGTTGCGTGGCATTGGCTGGACGCCGGATCATCCCGCGCCCTCATTTCTCGATTGAGGCCAAGTGGGGCCGATAGTCGCGACGCAAAGCAGTGTGAGGGAACCCTTCGGCGCGGGCCGCTGCTTGCATGCTGGGCGCGCGCCTCGCCCGCCCGGCTGGTAGCGACCGACTCGCGCAATGCGCCGCCGTCGCGGGAGATGGCGGGATGCGAGGATATACTTCCAATGATGTTCTCAACATCCTGTCTCCCGCACGCCAAAGCCGGAAAATGTGCAGCACACGGCGATGCCCCAAGGGCTGGCCGAGACGATTCCCCGAAGGCTCAATTGACTGCAGGACTGCATGAGCATTGACGCCTTCGCGGTCCAGTTCCTTAACGGACTGGCCAGCGCTTCCACATTGTTTCTGATTGCGGTGGGCTTGTCGCTGATATTCGGCGTCACGCGCATCGTCAATTTTGCGCATGGCTCGTTTTACATGCTGGGCATTTATGTCGCCTATTCCCTGGTCACGCGGATCGGCGGCTCCGCGTTTGGCTTCTGGGTCTCCATCGTGCTGGCGGCCTTGGTGGTGGCTGTTGTCGGGCTGGTGGTGGAGCTGTTGTTGTTGCGCCGCATCTACCAGGCGCCGGAGTTGTTTCAACTGCTGGCGACATTTGCGGTGGTGCTGATCGTGCGCGATGCGACGCTCGCGATCTGGGGGCCGGAAGACCTGCTGGGGCCGCGCGTGCCGGGCCTCAAGGGTTCGGTTGAAATCCTGGGACGCCAATTCCCCAGTTACGACCTGGTTCTGATTTGTATCGGCCCGGCCGTGCTGGCCGCGCTCTGGTTTGTGCTGACGCGCACCCGCTTCGGCGTACTGATTCGCGCCGCCACCCAGGATCGCGACATGGTCGGTGCCCTGGGCGTCAATCAGGCCTGGCTGTTTTCGGGCGTGTTTGCGCTGGGCGCGTTTCTCGCTGCGTTGGGCGGCGCCTTGCAACTGCCGCGTGAACCCGCCAACCTGGGGATTGACCTGGTGGCGATCGGCGAAGCGTTTGTGGTGGTGGTGGTCGGCGGCATGGGCAGCATCCCCGGCGCGTTCCTGGCGGCTCTCATCATCGCCGAGATCAAGGCGATGTGCTTTGCGATCGGCCAGACCACCTTGTTCGGTATCTCGTTCTCGTTCTCCAAACTGACCCTGGTAGTGGAGTTTCTGGTGATGGCCGCCGTGCTGATCTGGCGCCCCTGGGGTCTGATGGGGCGGCAGGGCGCCGCTACCCGCAACGCCGCCGAGATTGAAACACCGCTCAAGCCAGCCGATGCGCGCACCCGCAAGCTGGGCTGGGTGGTGCTGGTTGCGCTGGTGTTGTTACCGCTGGTGGGCACGGCGTTCCCTTACACCATCGTGCTGTCGATAGATATTCTGGTCGCTGTCTTGTTTGCTACCAGCCTGCACTTCATCATGGGGCCGGGTGGCATGCATTCTTTCGGGCACGCCGCCTACTTTGGTTTGGGTGCCTACGGCGCCGGTTTGCTGGTCAAGCAATTGGGTTGGCCGATGGAAGGTGCGCTCGCAACTGCCCCGATGCTCGCTGCAGCAGGCGCCTTGATCTTCGGCTGGTTCTGCGTGCGGCTCTCTGGCGTGTATTTGGCCATGCTCACGCTCGCGTTTGCGCAAATCGTGTGGTCGATTGCGTTCCAGTGGGATGAACTGACCGGTGGCAGCAACGGCATTGTCGGCGTGTGGCCACCTGAATGGCTCGCTCAGAAATGGGCCTATTACTACCTGACACTTACCCTCACCGTCGCCGGCGTGTTGCTGTTGTGGCGCGTGCTGCTGGCGCCGTTTGGCTACGCGCTGCGCGCCGGGCGTGATTCCCCCCTGCGGGCCGACGCGATTGGCATCGATGTGTTCCACACCCAATGGATGGGCTTTGTGCTGGCCGGCGCGGTGTGCGGTGTGGCAGGGGGTCTGTTTGCATTTTCCAAAGGCTCGATTGCGCCCGAGGCGATCAGCGTGGGCCGCTCGATTGACGGCCTGGTGATGGTGCTGCTCGGCGGCATCCAGACCCTGTCCGGGCCGGTGGTCGGCGCGGCCCTGTTCACCTGGCTGCAGGATTTGATCGCCCGCGAGTTTCAATACTGGCGTGCTGCGCTCGGTTTCACGATTCTCGTGCTGGTGCTGGCGTTTCCATTGGGCGTGGCCGGCTCGATCAAGCGGCTGTTCGTCAAGGAGGCAGCATGAGCCTTCTCGAAGTGCGCGGCTTGTCCAAAGCCTTTGGCGGTGTGCGCGCCGTGTCCAACGTCAGCTTTGAGGTCGGTGCCGGTGAATTGCTCGCGCTGATCGGCCCGAATGGCGCCGGCAAATCGACCTGCTTCAACATGCTCAATGGCCAGTTGCCACCCGATGCCGGCGCCATTTCGTTTGAAGGGCAGTCGATCACCGGCATGAAACCGCGCCAGGTGTGGCGGCGCGGGGTCGGGCGCACCTTTCAGATCACCGCCACCTTCAGCTCGATGACGGTTCGCGAGAACGTGCAGGTGGCCTTGCTTTCGCACCACGGCCGGCTCAACAATCTGTTCACGCGCGCGTGTGAGCAGTTTGTCGATGAAGCCAATGCCCTGCTCGAACGGGTCGGCATGTTGTCGCAGGCCGAGCGACCCTGCTCGGTATTGGCCTATGGCGATCTGAAGCGGCTGGAACTGGCTGTCGCGTTGGCCAACAAACCGCGCCTCTTGTTGATGGATGAGCCGACTGCCGGCATGGCGCCCAAGGAGCGCATTGCCCTGATGGCGCTGGCGGCCGATATCGTCAGGACCGACAACATCGGTGTGCTGTTTACCGAGCACGATATGGACGTGGTGTTTGCGCACGCCAGCCGCATGATTGTCTTGAACCGAGGCGAGTTGATTGCCGCCGGTGTGCCTGCGGCTGTGCGGGCCGATCCCGAAGTGCAGCGCATTTACCTTGGGAGCCGCCACTGATGCTGCAAGTCTCCCGGCTCCACAGTTATTACGGGCAGGCGCATATCCTGTCTGAGGTCTCGCTCGAAGTGAACGCGGGGGAGGTCGTGGTGCTGCTAGGGCGTAATGGCGCCGGCAAGAGCACCACGCTGAAATCAATCATTGGACTGGTGCGGCCCAAGAGCGGTGAGGTAATGTTTGCCGGCACCCGTATTGAGCGCCTGGCACCGTATCGCATCGCCCGCATGGGCTTGGGCTATGTGCCGGAAGAGCGCCGCATCTTCACTGACCTCACGGTACTCGAGAACCTCGAAGTAGGGCGCCAGCCGCCGCGCGCGGGCGCACCGACCTGGGATTTTGAGAAATTGGGCGCGCTGTTTCCCAACCTGCGTGAAATGCCGGATCGCCTCGGTGGTCGCATGTCCGGTGGTGAGCAGCAGATGCTCACCATCGCACGCACGCTGATGGGCAACCCGGCGTGCATCCTGCTCGACGAGCCTTCCGAAGGCGTGGCGCCGGTGATCGTTGATCAGATGGCGGAAGCGATCCGTGGCCTCAAGGCTGCGGGCGTCGCGATTTTGCTGTCAGAGCAGAACCTGCACTTCGCGATGGAGGTGGCCGACCGCGCTTACATCATCGAAAAAGGCGGCATCCGCTTTCAGGGAACGATGCAGGAATTGACGGCCAATGCGGAAGTGCAGGCGCAGTATCTGGCGGTTTGATGCGATGATCGACGCGCGTCAGCAATTTCGCAAACGTCATCTGCCCGTTGTGATGTGTGCCGTCTATATTGATCGTGTGGATTGCGTCCTGTTTCCATTTTTCCGAGTAAACCGTTGACGCGCGACGAGATCATTACCGGCTTCCACGAGTTGCTCGACGACCACATCGTCTGGCGGCGCGGCCACTGGGATCACAAGTATTGCAAGCTGGCGTTTTTCAAGCTGTTCCGCGCTGCATACGAAACGGGGTTCTTCCGCATTCGCGGACGCTATGCCGTCACCGGTGAGCGTTTGCGCGAGGACATCATGGAGCGCTACATCACCGTCAGCAACGCCAAGAACATTGCCAAGCTTGGTCTGCTCGAGAAAATGGCGGGTGAATGGGACGCGTGGCGTTATGCCTGGGACATGGACCCATCGCGCAAGATGACTTCTACCGGGCGTTGGAAAAGCACGCAGGAGATGAGGGCAATGAAATGATCTCCTGATGTAATATCTTGATTTGTCAAGATGTTTCTTGTCAACTTATCGGGAGTGACATCATGGGCGCAAATGATCTCGCCAAAGTCAAATTTGCATCGCAAGCCGACCCGCAAGTTCTTGACGAACTCAAAGACATTGCACGCAAGGAAGGTCGCCAATTTCAGTCGGTGATTGATGAGGCGTTGCGCGACTATATTGAGAAAAAGCAGACCGGCCGGGCGCGCAAGCATGTCATCGCTGCATACGAAGAAAGCTTGTCCAGGTTTGGCAAGCTCTATACCGAATTGGCCAAATAGCCAATGGCTGAGCGCGATTACATAACGCTGGCCGATGCCCTCGAACTGCATGCACGCGCGATCAGGCGGGACGGCGGTGCCCATGGTGTGCGTGACATGGGCGCTCTCGAGTCCGCCCTGTTCCGCCCTCAGAGTGGCTATTACGATGACATCGTCTGGGAGGCGTGCGCCCTGATTGAGAGTGTCGCAGTGAACCATCCATTTCTTGATGGCAACAAGCGCGCGGCATTTGCAGTGATGTACGCGTTCCTCCGTATCAATGGTCATCTGATCGAAGCTGAAGAGATGTGGCTTCACCGCAAATTGATAGGATTGTTCGATGCAGGAAAGTTTGAGTTGGCGTCACTGGAAAAACTTCTCCGCCCATTGATACGCGAACTCTGAACGGCACTCACAGCATGAGCAAACTCGCAGGCATTGACGTTGGCGGCACCTTCACCGACCTGATTCTGGTCGATGATGTGACCGGCGAGGTCAAGCTCGCCAAAGTGCCGACCACGGTGGAGAACCAGGCCTTTGGTGTGCTCGCCGCACTCGATGCAGCCGGAGCCGATGCCGCCGGCCTCGCCGCCATCATCCACGGCACCACGACCACCACCAACGCGATGCTGGAGCGCAAGATCGCCAAGGTGGGCTTGATCACCACGCGCGGGTTTCGCGATGTGCTCGAACTCGGGCGCCGCACCCGGCCCAAGGCCTACGGCATGACCGGCACCTTTGTGCCGCTGATTGCGCGCGAGTTGCGTTTTGAAGTGGCAGAGCGCATGGACGCCGAGGGCAATGTGTTGACGCCGCTCGATGAAGCCGGTGTGGCTGTCGCAGCCAAAGCATTGATGGCTGCCGGCGCAGAGGCGGTGGTCATTCATTTTCTCCATAGCTATATCAATCCAGCACACGAACTGCGCGCGGCGGAGCTTCTGAAACCCTTGTGGCACAACAGCTTCGTGACCATTGGTCACCAGATCGTGGCCGAATATCGCGAGTACGAGCGTGGCGTCACCGCTGCCGTCAACGCGGCAGTG
>JANLTL010000613.1:0-7238 GCA_031362905.1 Burkholderiales bacterium
TGGGATAAACTGCCGGATGCATGTCATTTCGCACGCAAAAATTGTGGCGGCCCAAACCGCGCAGCCCGATTGCCTGACAGCGCTTGATCAATGGTACCGGCTGACCAAGCGCGCCAGCTGGCGCAATTTTGCCGAAGTGAAAGCCTGTTTTCCTGCGGTCGATAAAGTCGGAGATAAATTCGTGTTTGACGTCGGCGGCAACAAACTGCGCCTGATCGCAGCGATTCACTTCAACGCCGGGCGCGTGTTTGTGCGCGCCGTCCTGACGCACCGGAAGTACGACAAAGGAGACTGGAGATGAACGCAAGAATTGATACTGCCCTGGCGCACTGGGCCTATGTCGCCCCCTTGCTCAAGCCCGCCAAGACCAGGGCTCAATATCAGACGCTGGTTGAGTCCCTCGATGCGGTGCTTGACGCCGGCGGCGCCGATGAAGCCAACCCGCTCGCGCGGCTGGCCGCCATGCTCGGTGAACTGGTGTCGGCTTACGAACAGGCGCATTTCCCGATGCCCCCTGCCATGAGTGCGCCTGAAGCCTTGCGCTGGTTCATGCAGCGCGACGGGCTGCGCCAAGGCGATCTGCCGGAGATCGGCAACCAGGCCAAGGTCTCCGAGATTCTCTCGGGCGGCCGCACCATCAATCTGCGTCAGGCACGCGCCCTTGCTGCGCGTTTTGGCGTGTCGCTGGAGCTTTTTCTGGACCAGTAAGGGCCGGTCAGGAGCAGCGCCACACTGGCCTACGCCGCCTTGAGCATGAAATCGACATGCACCGCCTCATACGGAAACTCGATGCCACCCTCAACGCGATTGAGCACGCCCGCGTTGATGAGCGCGGTCACGTCGGAATGCACGGCACGCACGTCGCGGTTGACGCGCCGCGCCGCTTCGCGAATCGAAACCACCCCGGCACCGGTCAGGGCGCGCACCAGCGCCATGCGGTTAGGGGCGAGCACTTTCCAGAGCAGTTCAATGCTCGGGAACGTGATATGCGCACCCTGGGGCTTGCCTTTGAAGGCCGCGAGGAAGCGCTGGCGGGTACCGTCCATCGAAGACACCGAAATCGTCACTGTTTTCATCTCAAGCTCTCCAGTTCGTCACATCTGTCATGAAATCGGCGTAAAGCTGTTCCGGCGTGGTGAAGCGGTAGGGCGACTCCACCGCGCCGAGGTGCCGGTGATCGCCCTTACCGGCTTCGTTGTCGTAACGCAGCACGCAAGCGCCGCCAACCACAAACGCCAGGCGGTACTTGAATCGATGCGCCGACCCACGCACCGGCTGCGGCACCTGCCAGACCACCAGCTCCACGAAGCGGTCTGCGGCAAAGTCACGCCGTTCGTCGAGCAACAGCACTGTTTTCATGTTGCTTATGATAGCAACGCCTGCGGTCGTTGTCAATGCGAGCAACACCTCGAGAATCCACCCATTGCCCAAAAGCCTTGGTGGAAGCGCCTCTGCGCCACGCATGCCACCAGAAATGGCTCCTGATGCGGCTCGCGGGCCGATGGCATTGGCCAAATTGATGTGAATATTCACGCTCCAGCTGGTGTGATTTTCACGTGACTTGACGCCCACGCGGCAGTAGCATGCCCTGGCAGGTTCGGTCAAACAGCCTGCCTTTTCTACAGGAGAAAACCATGCTGCCAACCACCATTCAAGCCGGGCCAATGATTTCAGACAGGGACAAAAAGCCGGGGCAGGTGTTTGCTCCGGGAGTGAGCGCGCTGCTGACTCCCTTGGGCGCGCTCGCCCGGCAGGCCAAAAAGATCTGGCGCATCGGCTTCCTCACCATCGGCGCGCGCCCGGCCTCGATCGAATCCCACGCGCTTGGCGGCTTTGCGCGCGGCATGCGCGAGGCAGGCCACATCGAAGGCGGGGACCACCTGATCTAGCGGCGCTTTACCGAAGGCCCTTGGCCGGAGCGCCGGAAGGGGCCAAGCGATCACCATGCCGCGAAAACCCGCCCCCGGAGCGCGCCTGCATATCTGGGCAAGGAAAAATCCGGTGTGAATATTCACGCTTCAGCCGGTGTGATATTCACATGACTTGGCTCGCGCGCGGCGGTAACATCTCTTGGTAGATTCGGCCAAGCAACCTGCGCTGCCAAAGGAGAACGTCCATGTCGTTGACAACAAATCGACCGGGGCAAACGATATCCGGATTGAAGCGCGGGCGGCGGCAGGCATTGGGCCTGAAGATTCCGCATGCACTGATGATCAGTGCGGACAAGGTGATTAAATGAATTCCCACCCCGGCGGTGCCAGCCTGGTCAAATTTTCCGGCACGTCCCGTGCCGCGGCCGGTTCAGTGGGGTGCGCGCGCTTCCAATGTCTGGATGCGTTCGCGCAGCTGGTCGATGGTGTCGCTCATGCGGTCGAACATTTGCCGGTAATCGGTCATTTCGGCGGCGGCGGCTTCGTCGCGCTTGGGGCCCGTGACGCTGTGCTCCACGTAACTGATGCGCTTGCGCATGTCCGCGAACCCTTCTTTCATTTCGGCGCGCATTTGGGCAATGTCATCGCGCATGATGCGCAGATGTTCGGTGGTCAGCGGTGCGACATTCTCGGACATGCGGTGACTCCTGATGTTCAAAGATTGTAGGGGAATTGGTGAAAAATTACCATGCGTACCGCAGCCTGGCGTGACAGGCACATGACTTGCGCCCCGCGCGGCAGTAACATGCCTTGACAGATTCAGCCATAGCGCCTGCGCTGCCAACGGAGGAAGTCCATGATGTCATCGAGCACTCAATCAGGGCGGGGAGAAAGCGCATGAACCTGCGACGAAAATGGCTGGTCGCGCTGGGCGCCGGCACGCTGTTGCCGGCGCCGATTGGTGTGTGGCCGCGCGCTGCCTTCGCACAAAAGCCCGGACGCAATTACCGCATCGGCTGGCTGACCATGTCCTCCACGCGCACCGAGCCCTATGGCATCGCGTTTGCCAAACGGCTGGCCGAACGCGGGTTTATCGAGGGGCGCAACCTGGAGATCGTGTTCAGGAGTGCCGAAGGCAAAGCCGATGCCGTCCCCGTGTTGGCCGCCGAGTTGAAGCGTCTCAAATGCGACCTGATATTCGCTCCCGGCAATGAGGCCGGCCTGCGCGCCGTCAGCCAAACCACGCGTGACATGTCGATTGTGTTTGTCGCTACCGACTTCGACCCGGTCGCTGCCGGCATCATCGCGCGCCTGGCGCGCCCGGGCGGCAACATCACCGGCGTCTCGGTGCTGCAAACCGAGCTGCCGGCCAAGCGCGTGCAGGTGCTCAAGGACCTGATGCCGCAATTGCGCCGCGCCGGCGTGCTTGCTGACGCCGCCAGCGCCGGTCAGCTCAAGGTCACCCGGGCCGCCGCCGCGCAGCTTGGGGTGGAACTGGTGGTGCATGAATTCGACCGCCCGCCCTATGATTTTGACGCTGCCTTCGCCGCTTTCAAGCGCGCCAGGGTTGACGCCTTGCTGGCGTTGGGCTCGGGCTATTTCGTGCCGTCGCGCAAGCGCATTCCGCAACTGGCGCTGCAACACCGGCTGCCATCCGTGTTCCATAACGATGTGTGGATCGAACACGGCGGCCTGCTCTCCTACGGCGCCAATTTTTCCGAGGCCTACCGCAGCGCGGCCGATCTGGTGGCCAAGGTGCTCAACGGCGCCAATCCCGGCGAGTTGCCGATGGAGCAGTCCACCATTATCGAGATGGTGCTCAATCTCAACACCGCGCGCGCGCTCAAGCTGAAGATTCCCGAAGCGATCCGGCTGCGCGCGGACCGGGTGGTCGAATGAAGCGGCGCCGGCTCATCCTCGCACTCGGCGCCGGCGCCCTCGCGCCACCGTTGCGCACCTTCGCCCAGGCATCCACCAGAGCACCCACCAAGACTCCCGCCAAGGCTCCTGAAAAAATCTTCCGCATCGGCCTGCTGCATGTCGGCACCGATCACGTGCCGCCTTCCTGCGGCCCGCTGCAGGAAGGCATGCGCGCACCCGGCTACGAGGAAGGCCGCAACATCCGTTATGACTTTCGCAATGTCGACAGCGACGCCGCCGCGCTCGCAGCAGCGCACGATCTGGTGCGCGCGCGGGTTGACCTGGTGGTGACCTTTGACAGCGAGGCCGGCCGTGCCGCGCTGGCCGCGATCAAGTTGATCCCGGTGGTGATGCTGCATGTGAACAACCCGGTGGCGGCCGGCTATCTGAAAAGCCTCGCGCATGCGGGCGGCAACATCACCGGCCTCGGCGGTTTCGCCGATCTGCCCGGCAAGAACATGCAAATCCTCAATCGCGCGCATGAGGTGATCGAATGAAGCGCCGCCTGTTTCTTGCATGCGCTGCCCTTGCTGCATCGCGCGCAGCCTTCGCGCAGCAGCAACGCCGTTTCCGCGTTGCCTACCTCTCGCCTGTGCCCGCCGCTTCACCCGGTGCCGCCTATTTTCAGGTGATCAAAACCCGCCTCGGCGAATTGGGCTACAGCGAGAACGCCAACATCGTCTTCGATGCGCGCTGGGGTGAAGGCGCACCCGAACGCCTGCCGGCCCTCGCGCTTGAACTCGCCGCACTGCAGCCCGACGTGTTCATCGCATCGACCACGCTGGCGATTCGCGCCGCGCAGCAGGCCACATCCTCGATTCCCATCGTGATGGCACCGGTCACCGACCCGGTCGGTCAGGGATTCGTCAAGAGCCTGGCGCGCCCGGGCGGCAACCTTACCGGCGTTGCCAATCTCTACACTGACGTCAGCGCCAAAGCAGTCCAACTGCTGCATGAACTCGTACCCCGTGCAAAGCGCATCGGCATGCTCACGATGTCACTCAACCCGAGCCAGGCCACACAACTTGCCGAAGGCATGCGCGCGGCAACGGTGCTTGGGCTGACCGGTTTGCCAACCAGTGTGACAGCTGCCGCGCAGATTGACGCCGCGTTCGCCACCTTCGTGCGCCAGCGTTGCGATGCCCTGGTGGTATTCCATGAACCCTTGTTCAGCGCGGAACGGCAGCGTCTGGCAGCGCTGGCCACGCGCCACCGCCTCCCGGTCCTCTATCAAAGCTCGGACAACGTCGATGCCGGCGGCCTCGTCAGCTACGGCACCAATGTTGCCGGCATGTTTCGCATGGCAGCCGGCTACGTGGACAAGATTCTGAAGGGCACCAAACCTTCCGACCTGCCGGTCGAGCAGCCGACGCGGCTCGAACTGGTGATCAACGCCAAAGTGGCAAAGTCGCTCGGGCTAAAAATTCCGCAATCGATTTTTTTGCGCGCGGACCGGGTGATTGAATGAAGCGGTGCCGCGTGCAAGGCATCCGGCAACGCCCGCGCCAGCGCGTCGCACGTGACGCCAGCGCGGCGTCGCTTCACGCAGGCCTGGCGCGCAGTTGAATCCCCAGGGCGGGCAACAGTTTGAGGATCGTGTCGTAACGCGGCTTGGCGCCGGGCGCGAGCGCTTTGTACAGGCTCTCGCGGCCGATCCCCGCATCACGCGCCAGTTGCGACATGCCGCGTGCGCGCGCGACCGTGCGCACCGCCTGCAAAAATACGTCCGGACTGCCGTCTTCGAGTGCGGCGTTCAAAAACTCCGCAATCGTGGCGTCGTCCTTCAGATAGTCGGCGGCGTCAAATGCGGCCAGGCCGAGCGGGTTTTTCGCTTTTTTCATCATCATTCCTTCACAACAATTTGAGCATTTGATTGGCGCGCTTGATGTCACGCGCCTGGCTGGCCTTGGTGCCGCCGCAGAGGAGCAGGTAGACCACTTCGCCACGCCGCGTGAAATAGACGCGATAGCCCGCGCCGGGTGCGGCCGGGGTGGGGCCGGCATCGTCCATCGCAATCAATGCGCCAATTTCGGCGTGACCACACCCGTGCGGGATCACCTGTTCCGCACCGGCGGTTAAGAGCAGCTTGTAGCGGCTCTGCGGGCAGTGGGTCATCCGCGCTGCCGCACGACATCGCGCAGCAGCGTGCGCAAGTCGGGGTTGCCCGCCAGCCGGTCCGTGCTGGTCACAATTTTGCGTCTCGAATCAGGGTGCGCAATCAGCGGCAGGGCCAACCCGTTGACGCCGAGGTCACGCGCAATGTAGAGCAGGTCGCGCCCAACCGGACTGCGCGCAAAGCGGGCCCAATCAATGTCAAATCCGGACTCACGGGCAAGCTGCCTGGTCAATGTGCGCAGCGCGCGGCCATTGCCATCACTGAACGGATGCGCGTAATCAAGTTCGACATAGAGACTGGCGATGCGGTCGATGAACTGCTCCGTACCCAGGCCGCGCAAGTGCGCAGGCCCGGCCTGCCTGAGTGCGGCATCGAGCCTGCGCCGCGCTGTTGCGTCCATGCGTGAATAGGCCACAGAGAAGACGCCATCCACGGTCGACAGCGTGCGCTCTTTCATCCAGTCCTCACCGGACGGTGTCCGCGTGCGCCATCCGCCGGGCTTAACGTCAGCGAAGCCTGCGCCGGGCAGGTCCTGAAAAATCCGGCGATGGATTTCACTCAAATGCGCAGCGTCAAAATTGCCACGCACTGGATCAAGCTCAAGCTCGACGATCCGCCGGAACGAAAAATTCGCCTCCGCCTGCGCGCGCGCCACTGAAACTGCCCAAGCTGCGGAAACGGCGGAAGCCACGAAAGCGGCGCGGTTCGCCAGAACGGCCGCGCCGTTATTGGCCGGGGGCTGGCTTACGCCGGCCTGCGACCGGTTCACGCGCCGCCTTCACCGTCACAAATTGCGCAAGCGTGAGCTCGCCATCAACCAAACGGCGGGCGTCCGCCTCGTCCTGCGCCGAGAGCGCAAAGCCCTCCAGGCCGACCGAGGCACGCGCAAAATTGACGGCGTCTTCACAACGCAGCCGCTCGGCCGCCGCCGCGCTGCCGGTGGCCAACGCAGCGCCTGCACGCGCCCGCGCCTGACTCACATAAGCACGCATCAACTCGCGCAGCACCTGCGCAGCGGGCCGCTGTTCACTCCCTGCAGCCGCGGTAAAACTGGCGCGCAAGTCCGGCTCAATCCGAAACGTCATCTGCACTTCTTTCACGGCAATCTCCTTCCAACACGATCCTGACGATGACTCCACGCCAGAAGCACATTCTACCCTCAGGCAGGCAAAATGCATCGCTAACGCATTGCCAAAGTATGGTTAATGCATCGCCAAAATCGACGCCACGCCCAGCCCCTGGCCTAAAAGCCTTGGTGCAAGCGCCTCTGCGCCATGCATGCCGCCAGGAATGGCTCCTGATGCGGCTCGCAGGCCGATGGCATTGGACAA
>JANLTL010000614.1:0-7274 GCA_031362905.1 Burkholderiales bacterium
CGCGTTACAGCGCTGGCATGAGCTGCATGTTCCGGGTGAACGTTGTGCGAAAACCGGGCCAAAGGCGTGAGGATGCCCTGTAACGGTGCAGCGGTCACCGCTTGCGTGCGGGGCTTTGCGCAACAGCGTGCACCGCCCCTCGTTTGGTGAGCCTGGTGCCGCGCCGCGCGGGCAAGCTGGCGGGATTTGACCAAAACCCCGGTCAGGCTAGCCCGGATATGTCAGGTGGATTAAAATGGGGGGTTGGCGTCGTCGCACGCCTCATTACGCATTGCACCGTGCACTGCGTTTTCGCATTGCGCCCCTGATCATGCCGACCACCAAAAAGCCTGCTGCAAAATCCGCTCCCCGCAAGAGCGCCAAACCGGTGGCGCGCGCGGCAAAGAAGCCGGCTGCGAAGCCGCTTGCGAAAGCCAAACCAACGGCGAAAGCCAAAGTAGTTGCCAAGGCCAAACCGCTGGCCAAAGGCCGCAAGCCCGCAGCCAAAACGGCCGCCAAACAGGGCCTCGCCAAGGCACGCGCCAAACCAGCAGCCAAGCCGGCATTGAAACTGCCGCGTCCGGCGATCAAGCCGTCGATCAACGTGTTCGCTACACCGTTCCCCGGAAATCCCTTCCTCGCGCCGGCAACGTCAAAACCCGTCATGCCGCTGCCACCACCGGCCACGGTGGCTGGTGAAGACAAGCGCTTTTGCTCCAGCTGCCAGACCCGCAAGCCAATCCAGAAGGGCAGCTACAAGACCAGCCGTGACGGACGTCATCGCCGCTGGATCTGCGTCGACTGCCTGGCCAAGAAAATCTCGCGCTAAGCGGGCCCGCGGAGCAGCGAGCGCCGGCCTCCGGCCGGATTGCACCGAACACCGCGCACCGCACACCTCAGGCTCGGCCAGGTGGCGGCAGTCTGCCGGCCCGCCAAATGCGCTCATGCGAAGCGCAGGATGATGCGCACAGTCAGCAGCAGCAATCCGACGAACAGTGCCGCGCCCGCGACGCCCGCCACGATCGCCTGTAGTGGTGTGATGGCACTGGCATCCTGCTCCAGGTCGCGTCTGCGGCGGATGCCGGCAAAACTCCAGAACACCGCGCGACCGACCTGGCCGACACCAGCCGGCTGCGCGCGCGTGCTGCGGGTACTCAGACCCTTGATAAGAGAAAGCATGACAAGCTCCTTGGGCATCGGATCGGGATGCATGAGGATAGGTCGCGCCAAGTAACCTGCACAGTCACAGTATTATTGAATTTAGACCAGTACAGTGTGGCGCATAATCTTGGCCATGAACTTGTATCAGGAGTTGGCTGCCAATCTCGCGAGCCGGATCGCCGGGGGCGTGCTTCGGGCCGGTGAGCGCATTCCCTCGGTGCGCAAGGCCAGCGCACAGCACGGCGTGAGCAGCGCCACCGTACTTGCCGCCTATGCCTTGCTCGAGTCGCGCGGCCTGATCGAAGCGCGTCCGCAGTCGGGCTATTACGTGCGACCGCAGTTTGGCAGCCAGGCCGCGCTGCCACGTGCTGGCCGCGTCACCGCCGCTGCGGGGCCGGTGGTCGTGGGTGAACTGGCCTTTCGCATTCTCAGTGCCAGCCGCGACACGAACACCGTCCCGCTCGGATCGGCGTTTCCCAGTCCGGATTTGTTTCCGTTGCAGGCCCTCAACCGCACGCTTGCGGCGGTGGCGCGCAAGCAGAAACCCTGGCAAACCGTGACCGATCTACCGCCAGGCAACCGTGAACTGCGGCGCCTGATTGCCAAGCGCTACGCCGAGCAGGGTTACGCCGTCGATGAAGGCGAAATCCTCATCACTTGCGGCGCGATGGAAGCGCTCAATCTCGGGCTGCAGGCGGTGGCGCGCGCCGGTGATATCGTGGCGGTCGAATCCCCTGCTTTTTACGCCGGCCTGCAGGCCATCGAGCGCCTGGGCATGCGTGCCCTCGAAATTCCCACCGACACTGCGACCGGGATCAATCTGGACGCGCTTGCACGCGCACTTGAACGGCAGGCCCTGCGCGGCCAGGCGGTGAAAGCTTGTCTGGTCATGACCACATTCCAGAATCCCCTTGGCGACACTTTGCCCGAAGAGCGCAAGCGCGCCCTGGTCGCGCTGCTCGCGCGGCACCAGGTGCCATTGGTGGAAGACGACGTGTATGCCGAGCTGCATTTCGGCGCGCAGCACTTGCGCGCGGCCAAAGCATTTGATACCAAGGGCTTGGTGATCCACTGCGGCTCATTTGCCAAATGCCTCGCACCCGGCTATCGCGTTGGCTGGATGGCGGCGGGGCGCTTCGCGGCCCGCGCCAGCCAGCTCAAGTTCATGACCACGCTGGCCACCGCCGTATTGCCGCAAGCGGCGATCGCCGAGTTCATCAAATACGGTGGCTATGACGGCCACCTGCGGCGCTTG
This sequence comes from Burkholderiales bacterium, assembly GCA_031362905.1. Lineage (GTDB taxonomy): Bacteria > Pseudomonadota > Gammaproteobacteria > Burkholderiales > JAEUOS01 > CANJDH01. The sequence continues at coordinate 2,396 of JANLTL010000614.1, forward strand.
CGTCTCGCGCTCGCGCAGCAGATGCAGCAGATGCATGCGGCTCTCGCGCAAGCCCTGCCGGAGGGAACGCGTCTGACGCGCCCTCTGGGTGGCTACATGCTGTGGGCAGAACTGCCAGCCCGAGTCAATGCCCTGGACTTGTTCGAAGCGGCGCTGGCGCGCGGTATCAGCATCGCCCCGGGGCCGATTTTTTCAGGCTCGCGGCGTTATCGCAACTTCGTGCGCATCAATTGCGGCCACCCCTGGTCGCTCGCCATCGCGGGAGCGGTCAACTGGCTCGCGCACGCCACGCGCGCCTGAACCTACTCGACCTTCACGTCCGCGTCGCGGATCACCTTGCCCCACTTGGCGATCTCGGTCTTCAAGAACGCCGCCGTCTCATCCGGCGTGGTGCCCATCGGGATGATGACCTGCGGCTCAAACCGCTCCTTGAATGCTGGCGAGCGCGTGATCTTGGCGATCTAGTCGGACAGACGCTTGACGATCTCGGGTGGCGTGCCGGCCGGGGCCAGCACCATCGACCAGGTGCCCGACGTAAATCCGGCCACGCCCCCCTCGATCATGGTCGGAAGGTCGAGCGCCCCGGCCACGCGCTTGTCGGCAGTGGTCGCGAGCGCGCGAATCTTGCCGCCGCGCACGTGCGGCATCATCAAAGACACGGCATCAAAGGCCACACCAATCTGCCCGCCGATCAAATCCGTGAGCAGCGGCGCCGTGCCCTTGTAGGGGATGTGTTGCATCTTGGTGCCGGTGAGGTTCTTCAGATACTCCATCGTCAGGTGCGCCGCCGCGCCATTGCCCGACGAGCCGAAGTTGATCTTGCCCGGATTGGCCTTCGCATAGGCGAGAAATTCGCCGACCGTCTTGGCGGGGAAGTCATTGTTGACCACCAGGATCAGCGGCGAGAGTGACGTCACCGCCACCGGCGAAAAATCCTTGACCACGTCGAACGGCAGCTTGGGATAGAGGGTCGCGTTGGCCGAGTGTGCGGCGATGACGGTGACCAGGGTGTGGCCATCGGGAGCAGCCTTGGCGACCATTTCGGCACCGACGATGCTGTTGGCTCCCGGTCGGTTCTCGAAAATCATCGTCGTGTTGAGCGCCCGCGCCAGCGGCTCACCGACGGCACGCGCCATGGTGTCGGTGTAACCACCCGGCGTGTAGGGCACCACCATGCGGATTGGCTTGGACGGATAGGCCTGGGCCAACACGGCAGCGGGCAGCAAGGCACCGGGAAGCACGGCACACAGGACGCCGAGCGCTTGGCCAACAGCGTGACGGCGCAGCATCATTGAAATGGCAAACATCAGAGTCTCCTTTGGTTCTTATAGGTTGCGTATCGTAACCAATCAGGGCTTGCGCCACACACTCGCGAGCCACGGCTGCTGCTCGCGCGGCAGGCCGGGCGGGCGGTAGTAGTGGGTGAGTTCCGTAAAGCCTGCATCGGTGACGAAGGCACTCCACGCGTCAAAGTCGTGATACGCGCCGTAGCGCCCGCGGCTCCAGCCCTCGCTGTTGTCGCCGCGCGGATTGGATGAAAACAGCACGCCGCCAGGTTTGAGTGTGGCAAACAGGTCGCGCAGCACGCGCGGCAACTCTTGCGACGGCACATGAAACAGCGAGGCATTGGCGAATACGCCATCGAAGTGATCCGCCGGCAGAGCGAGCTTGAGAAAATCCTGCTGCCACACTTCGCAGCCGCTATAGGTGCGTGCCATTTCGGCAAACCTGGCCGAGCCATCCACCCCCACTGGTGTGTGGCCCAGCGCAGCGAAGGCCTTGAGATCACGCCCCGGCCCGCAGCCAAAGTCGAGAATCTTGTAGGGCGCCGCCGCCTCGATGTGGTCGAGCAGCGCCGCCATGTTTTGCTGCACGTCATGGCCGCGCGTGCCTTCCCAGAAATCTTCGGCGCGCTCGTTGTAGTGCGCGAGCGTATCAGCGCTGATGCGCGCGAGATTGTTGTCTGCGCTCATACCACCGCCAGCTCCGGACCATCGTACTCAGTGGCCGGATGCAGTGTGCCCGCAGCAAGCTGAGCACGGAAAGTGTCGAGTCGCACGCGCGTGGCAGCGTCAACCCGCGGATGCAGGGCGAGGCGTACATGACCGCCAGCCTGACCATGGCCGGCAGAATCGCCAGCATCAATACCAATTGCCCGCTTGCCGCCGCAGGCCAGCGCCCCCGCCAGAAAATCGCGCACCGCGAGCTCAATGCAAAAACCCGAGTCAGCAATCGCCGAGGCGATGAATACATCCGGCTCACGCTGCGTCCAGTCAAACACATTGCCGATCTGCGCCACGCCGCGCTCGCGGCAGGCACGGATCGCGCCCTCACGCCCGCCGTCGATCATCGCGAACAGCACATCGGCACCGGCATCGGCTTGCGCGCACACCACGCGATGCGCGAGCGCCGCGTCGTGCTGATTGCCGCAAAACGTCGTAACGAGGCGCACCGAAGCATTGCCCTGGCGCACGCCATCGGCAAATGCCGCGCGCCCCTTCAAGCCGGGAAGCACCTTCTCGCCCGACATGTGCGCGACCACGCCAGTCTTGGTTGTCGCCGCTGCGAGCACCCCGGCAAGAAAGGCCGACTGCTCCTGCAATACCTCGTAGCACGCCACGTTGGGCGCAAGAAAATCGCCCTGTGTGATGGCAAAGCGCGTCGCCGCAAACTGCGCCGCCACCAGCGCCACCGGGGCATCACCCTGGCCGCCATGCGCGATGACGAGATCGACACCCTGCTCACACAGGCCGCGCAAATACGCCGCGCGTGCCGCGGGCGCCGCAGGCTCGCACCAATGCACCGAGAGTGAAGGGTGCAACGCGCGTGCGCGCTCGAAACCCGCAAGGCCCGCCTGATTGAAGCCGCCGCGCCCTTCCGGGCCGAATAGCACGACGGCGATGCGTGGCACACCCTGCGTCATGTTGGAGCCTCCGCTGCGGGGCTTGGGTCAGGCAGCGCGCTCAATTGAGTTTCGCCCCGGAGGCCTTTACCGCTGGTGCCCACGCATTGACTTGATTCGCCACAAACGTGGTGAACTCGGCGGGCGACATCGCACGCGGTGAGATGCCGAGGTCATCCAGTTTGCGCACCACGTCGGGCCGCTTGATGATCTCCGCCATCGCCGCATGAATCCTGTCCACCGCTTCGCGCGGCACGCCGGCTGGCCCCGAGATGCCGAGAAAATTCTCCGCGACCAGATTGGGCAGGCCCGCTTCGATCACCGTGGGGATTTCCGGCACCGATGACATCCGCTCGCGCGAGGTCACCGCCAGCAGGCGCAACTGGCCGCCTTTCATATAGGGAATGTTCTGCGCGAGGCTGTCGACCGCCACCTTGATGGTGCCGCCGAGCAGGTCGTTGTGCATCGGGCTCGATCCCTTGTAGGGTACGTGGGTGAGCTGCACACCGGCATTGGTCTTGTAAATCTCGCCGACGATGTGGCCGATCGAGCCGACGCCACCACTGCCGAATGGCACCGGGTCTTTCTGCGCCTTGAGCCAGGCGCCGAACTCGGCCATGTTCTTCACCGGCACGGAAGGATGCACGATGAACACATTGGGTACCGCGCCGATGTAAAAAATGTGCGAGAAATTTTTCACCGGGTCATACGTCATCTTGTCGAGCATGAAGGGCGAAATGCTGATCGGCGCGGTGTTCGACAGCATCAGCGTGTAGCCATCCGCTGGCGCATCGGCCACGGCTTTTGCACCGATGGTGGCGCCCGCGCCGGGGCGGTTGTCGATGATGACCGACTGTCCGAGGCGCTCACCGAGCAAGGGCGCGAGCACGCGCGCGACGATGTCCGATGAGCCGCCGGGCGGAAAGGTCACCACCATCTTGATCGGCTGGCGCGGCCAGGCCTGCGCGAACGAGACGGAAGGCAGACTTGCAAGCAAGGTGGCGCTGCCGGCAACTGCGGTGAAGGACAGGGTTTTGGCCAGACGCGACAGCGTCAGGCGACGGGTGCTCAGCATGAATCTCTCCGATAAAAAAGGGTGGAACAGCGCGGAAACGGGCGGAAATGGGGCGGAAATGGCCGCGCAGGCAAAGCGTATCAGTTTGTGCCGCGCGCCTTCACGACCAATTGCAAGAAGCGGTCCAACTCCCGTGCAAACGCCCGCGTGTCAGCCGCGCTGAACGGGGCCGGCCCGCCGGTCTCGACGCCGGTCGCGCGCAACTCGTCCATGAAATTGCGCGTCGACAGCGCGGCAGCGATATTGTGCTCGCTGTACATCTCGCCGCGCGGATTGAGTGCGTGGGCACCCTTGGCCAAAGCGTCGGCCGCGAGTGGAATGTCGGCGGTGACCACCAGATCACCCGCTGTCAACTCGGCAACGATGCGATGGTCGGCTACATCAAAGCCTTGCATTACCTGCAGTGTGCGAATGAATTTCGATGGCGGTGTGCGCAGCGGCTGGTTCGCCACCAGCGTCATCGAAATGTGCAGCCGCTCCGCCGCGCGATACAAGATTTCCTTGATCGCGCCCGGGCAGGCGTCGGCGTCAACCCAAATGTGCAAGCTGCGCCGCCCCGGAAACTATTTCTTCGTCTCTTCCTCTTTCTTGGCATCGGCCGGTGGCGCATCGCCGATCACCGACTTGAGCGGACACACCGAAAAGGCCGGGCACTTCTTGCAGCCGGCAACAATGGCAATCGGGCAAAGGGTCATGATGTGTCTCCTTGGGTGAGTGGGCAGGATACACGACATCCACCGGAATCAATCAATGCCCGGAAACCTTTGGTGGGAGCGGTGCTCAGGAGATACCCTCTCTGACAACCACTATCACCCTTGCGCGCAGCGTCAAAAGCCCGTACCCTAAACGGCGCTCTACAAATTGGCAGGATCCACTGGGGAGACGAGGACGAACATGAGATT
>JANLTL010000016.1:0-5411 GCA_031362905.1 Burkholderiales bacterium
CGGCGACATGGATCGCATTCGTGACCAGTTCGTGGCCTGCGCGCAGCGCGCCGTCACCTGTGGCTTCGACATGCTCGAATTGCACATGGCCCACGGCTACCTGCTCGCCAGTTTCATCTCGCCGGTGACCAACCAGCGCAACGACGACTATGGCGGCAGCCTCGCCAAGCGCCTGCGCTGGCCGCTCGAAGTGTGGGATGCCGTACGTGCCGCGTGGCCCGCAGACAAACCGATGAGCGTGCGCCTGTCGGCCACCGACTGGATACCCGGCGGCATCACCGGCAATGACACCGTGGAGATCGCCAAAATCTTCAAGGCGCACGGCGCTGACTTGATCGATGTGTCCACCGGTCAAACCGACCCGGCCTCCAAGCCGGTCTATGGCCGCATGTTTCAGGCGCAATTTTCCGAGCAGGTGCGCTACGACGCCGGCATTGCCACCATGGCCGTCGGCGCGATCACGAGTGCCGATCAAGTCAATACCCTGCTCGCCTCCGGCCGCGCTGATCTGGTGGCGCTCGCGCGTCCGCATCTCGCCGACCCCTACTTCACGCTGCACGCGGCGGCAGAATATGACTTTCGCGACGTCGGCTGGCCCAAGCAGTATTTGTCCGGCGCCCAGCAGGCGCATACCCTGGCGGCGCGTGCAAAGCAGACCAATGCGAAGAAAGACGCCGACCTGAAGCTGGCCAAGAAGGCTGCGATCAAGGCGGGATTGAGCACGTGACCACCGCTTCGGGTGTGCAACCAGGCATTGTCATCATCGGTGCCGGCATCATCGGCGCATGTGTCGCCAGTTATCTGCAGCGCGATGGCCACCAGGTCACGCTGATCGATCATGCCGAGCCCGGCAGCGGCGCATCACTGGGCAATGGCGGCATGCTGTCGGGGTCATCCATCATTCCGGTGGCGATGCCCGGCGTCGCCGCCAAGGTGCCGGGCTGGCTGCTGGATCCTCAGGGCCCGCTCACCATCCGCTGGTCTTACCTGCCCGCGCTCGCGCCGTGGCTGCTGCGCTTCCTGGCGGCGGCAAAGCCCGATAAAGTGGCTGCCCAGGCTGCGGCGCTGCGCGCGCTGCTCGCCCCCTCAATGGACAACTATGGGTCCATCGTGGGCGAGGCCGGCGCCACGCATTTGATTCATCAACGTGGCACCCTGTATGTCTACGGCAGTGAACAGAGCCATCGCAACGATCAACGCAACACCGAGATTCGGCAGCGCAACGGCGTGGTGATTGAAGATGTCATCGGTGCCGAGCTACGCAACCTCGAGCCCGATCTCGCGCCAGAGTTCACCCACGCGCGCATGGTGCGTGCCAACGGCCACGTGTCCGACCCGCGCGCGCTGGTTGAGGCGCTGGTGGCGCAGGCCGTGAAGCGCGGTGCGCTGCTGGTGCGCGAACGCGTCACCGGCTTTGAACACAATGGCGCGGGGGTGAGTGCGGTAGTGACAGAGTCTGGCCGTCACGCCGCCGCGCATGTCGTGCTGGCCTGCGGTGCCTGGTCCAAACCACTTGCCGCGCAACTGGGCGACCGCGTGCCGCTCGACACCGAGCGCGGCTACCACGTGATTGTGAAAGACCCTGAGAGAGGGCCGCGCACACCAACGCTCTATGTCGACGGCAATTTCGGCGCGACGCCGATGGACATGGGTCTGCGCATCATCGGCACGGTCGAACTCGCGGGCCTCAATGCCCCCCCAAATTGGGCGCGCGCCAATGTGTTGCTCGGCAAGGCGCAGCTGCTTTACCCCGGTCTGGCAGCGGGACTCACACCCGACAGCGATGATTCACGTCTCACGCGCTGGCTCGGCTTTCGCCCGAGCATGCCCGACTCACTGCCGGTGATTGGCGCCTCGGCACGCTTCGCCAATGCCTGGCACGCGTTCGGCCACGGCCATGTGGGCATGTGCGCCGGCTCAACCACGGGGCGCCTGATTGCCGACTTGATCGCGGGGCGGCCACCCTGCGTGCCACTGGCACCGTTCAGTCCGCAGCGGTTTTAGCGCCGGTGCGCCGCCGCTCAGCCCGGAGCCATGGTTTTGCGCGGCCTGCCGCCCTTGGCGCCGTTCTCTCGTGAGGCGGCGGCCTTCGCCTCGCTGCTGCGGCTGCCGTTGCGCGCGGCGATCACCGTCGCGGCCATGTCCATTAGCGGACGGCTCGCCGAAACAAGGCCCGCGATGGACACGTGCAAATCGCGTTCTTCAAGACACAAGGCACCACCGCCAAAACCAATGCTGAGGCGGCCAAGCTCAGGCCCGGTCAGTTGCGCCAGCTCCGGGTAATTCTTCACCGGAAGCACCAACGCGCTGTGATCTGCGAAGCCGATCAGCAGTGACTTGAGTGCGCGCAGATACTGCACGGCGGACGCGCGCAAACCATGCGATTGCTGCGTTTTGCCACGCGCAATCGCCCGCGCAAGCACCGCCGCTGTGACGGTCTCGTCAAATTTTTTGACTTTCCTGACTGCTTTCATAAGCTGATCTCCACGGCATCCGGCTGACCCGCGAGGCGCAACACGGTCTGATAATTCGATGCATCGAAATGGGCTGACTGAATCACCGGCACGCCCGCGCGCCGGTCTCGCATGGCCACCGCTTCACCTGCAGTTGCATCCCAACACTGATTGATCATGCAAACCGATTGCATTGCGTTCCACCAGCTTTCGCGCGCTTTGCGCAGATGGCGCGGCTGTTTAATCGTCTGCCGCACTTCTTCAAGCAAGCGCGCCGAAGGTTGATTCTTCGCCGGCGTGACATCCCACAAGCGCACGCCATCATGCCAAAAGCTGAACTCAAAACGGGCATTCCATTCATTGGTGCCAGTGTGTACATGCGGCGGGCAATGCTCATTTCTGGTCAACACCACGATGACCAATCCCCGGTGCGCACAGATCTTCATATTAACCTATCTGTTGGGTTTACTTGTTTCGGCAAATTGACATGGTGCGGGATCGGATCGAGCCCGCGCTTTAAGCAGATTGCCTCGACACCAGCGCACGCAGAATTTTCTTCAAGGTTGCCACCTCGCGCTCGCTGAAACCTTTGAGCGTCTCGCGCTCGTGTTCCTTGGCAGCGCGCACCAGACGCATCACTACGGCGCGCCCCTGTTTTGTCTCGTGTACCAGTGTGCGGCGCGCATCGGTGGCGTCGGCGCCAATCTCGACCAGGCCGTCTTGCTCCATGCGCTGGATCAGCTTGGTCAGGGTCGGTTGCAGCGCGAGCACTTCTTGCGCCAGATCACCAATGGTCAGGCCGTCACCATCCGCCAGTGTCGCGAGCACGCGCCATTCGAGTGACGACAACCCGGCGGCCTTGACCCGAGCGTCGAACGCCTTGTACACCGCATGGCTCGCCCGCCCGAGCAGGTAGGAGAGGTAGTCGTCGACAAAGCGGTTCTTGGACATGGTGACGGGATACGGCGGCGAACAAAGGTGGGCACGCCAGGCACGCGCGTGGAATCGAATGAAGATGGAAATTACATGAAATTTCATATATCATCCGCCAATCCGTCGATGATTGCAATGATCTTCTGCCATGATGTTCTGCCATAGTCCTTGCATCGCCATCAACGCAGCCACCCCAAGGAGTTGCCATGCTGCAAGAACGCATTGAAGCCAAATGGATTGACTGTTTTGTGCAGACCTTCAGCCTGTGCGGCGTCAAGGCCGGCGATACCGCTGCAGTGTTGTCGGAGACGCAGTCGCGCCCGGTCAATGTGCAACTGGCTGAACTGGCTCTCGCGCGCCTCGGCGCCAGGGTGTTCCATCTGGTGCTGACCAGCCCGAAGCTCGCGGCGCCAGTGCCGGTGCGCTCGACCGGCGCCTCGGACGCGATTGCGCGCCTCGCACCGGTGGTGCAGGCGCTCGGCGGCTGCACCTTTGTCGCCGACCTCACCGTCGAAGGTTTGTTGCATGCGCCCGAGCTGCCCGACATCCTCAAAGGCGGGGCGCGCGTGCTGATGGTGTCCAACGAGCATCCGGAAATTCTGGAGCGCTGCGCAGCCGATGCCGCACTTGAACCCAGGGTCAAGGCCGGCATGAAGCGCCTGAAAAAGGCGAAGCTGATGCACGTGACGTCGATAGCCGGCACCGATTTGAAGATTGCCCTGGCAGGCGACGGGCAAGATGCCCTTGAGGGCGCCGCGCGGGTCGGCGGCGGCTGGGGCTACACCGCGCGCCCGGGCACCATCTCGCACTGGCCCGGCGGCCTGTGCCTGGCCTTCCCCGCAGCGGGCAGCGTCAACGGCACGCTGGTGATGGCCGAAGGCGATGTCAATCTCACCTTCAAGCGCTATCTTGAAAAGCCCATCGTGCTGACGATTGAAAATGACTACGTCACCGACATCGCCGGTGAATCGCTGGATGCCGAATTGATGCGCGGCTACTTTGCGGCCTGGGGCGATCAGGAAGCCTACGCCGTGTCGCACGTGGGCTGGGGCATGAACCCGCAGGCGCGCTGGGACGCGATGCAGTTTTACGACAAGAAGGATTTCAACGGCACCGAGTTGCGTGCCTTCGCCGGCAATTTTTTGTATTCGACCGGAGCCAACGAAGTGGCGGGCCGCCACACGCTCGGCCATTTTGATCTGCCCTTGCGCAACTGCAGCGTGATGCTCGACGGCGACATCGTGGTCGACAGCGGCGTGCTGCAAGGAGACCTTGCATGAAAAATAAAGGGGTCAGACCCCTTTTATTCCTTTTTTTGTCGATTAATCTGCGGGAGTCCTGCACATGAGCAACCCGACACTCCCCGCTTGCCTCGACGCAGGCGGCGGTGACACAGCGGTATTTCTGCTGCACGGCGTCGGCGGCGGCAAAGAGGCCTGGCCTGATGCCATGCAAGCCTTGGTGGGAGCGGGTTTTCGAGCCATTGCCTGGGACATGCCCGGCTATGGCGGCTCTCAGGCCATCACGCCTTACAACAACGAGGGCCTCGCGCGCGCCGTCGAAGCGCTGATCGACCATGCCGGTGCGAAGACCAACATCATTCTTGGCCACAGCATGGGCGGCCTGATTGCGCAGGAAGCCTATGCCTGGCTGCCGCAAAAAATCCACGGACTGATTCTCTCGGGCACCTCGCCCTCATTCGGTAAGCCCGACGGCGCATGGCAACAGCAATTCCTGCAGGCACGCTTCGCACCGCTCGATGCCGGGCGTGGCATGGCCGCACTGGCGCCGGAACTGGTGCGCGGCATGGTCGGGCCTGACGCGGGCGATGCCGTGATTGCGCAAGCCGCCGCCATCATGGCGCGCGTGCCTGAAGCCAGTTACCGCGCCGCCCTCTCGGCGATCGTGTCGTTCAATCGTTTGGACAACCTCGCCAACATCAAGGTACCCACGGTGTGCATCGCCGGTGAGCACGACAAAAATGCCTCACCCGGCGTGATGCAGCGCATGGCCGCGAAAATTCCT